>JAJYAH010000269.1 GCA_021779635.1 Pseudomonadota bacterium
GTCGGACAATTGCGGGCGCTTGTCGTCGCGGCTTTCCACCTGACGCGACAGCTGCGACAGCGCGATCACGGGGACGTTGAGTTCCTTGGCCAGCGCCTTCAGGCTGGTGGTGATTTCGGTCACCTCCTGGACGCGATTGTCGGAGCGCTTGCTCGATCCCTGCAACAGCTGAATGTAGTCGACCACGATCAGATCGAGGCCCTTCTGGCGCTTCAACCGCCGGGCGCGCGCGGTCAGTTGCGAAATCGACAGGCCGCCGGTTTCGTCGACATAGAGCGGCAGCGACTGCAATTCGATGGAGTAGTTGCGGATTTTCTCGAAGTCGGCCTCGGTAATGCCGCCACGGCGGATCGAGCTCGACGCGATGCTGGTCTGTTCGGCGAGAATACGGGTGGCAAGCTGTTCGGCGGACATTTCGCAGGAGAAGAAGCCGACGATGCCGCCATTGACCGACTTCATCGTGCCGTCGGCCTGCACTTCGGCGCGATGCGCTTTGGCGATGTTGTAGGCGATGTTGGTCGCAAGCGCGGTTTTGCCCATGCCGGGACGGCCGGCGATGATGATGAGATCTGAGGGCTGCAGGCCGCCCATCTTGATGTCGAGATCGCGCAGGCCGGTGGCAATGCCCGACAGCTTGCCGTCGCGCTGGAAGGCTTTCGCCGCCATATCGACCGCGATCGTGAGGGCCTGCGCGAAACGCTGGAATCCGCCGTCGTAACGGCCGGTTTCGGCCAGTTCGTACAGCCTGCGCTCGGCATCCTCGATCTGCGCCCGGGGGGCAAAATCCACCGGCGCGTCGAAGGCGACATTGACCATGTCGGTGCCGATGCCAATCAGGTCGCGACGCTGTGCCAGCTCATAGATGGTGCGTCCATAATCGTGCGCGTTGATGATTGTGGTCGCTTCTGCGGCGAGGCGGGCGAGGTATTGGCCGACCGTTATGCCCGCCCCGAGGTCGGTCTCGGCAGGGACGAAGGTCTTCAGCGTGACCGGGGTCGCGACCTTGCCCATCCGGATCAGGCTGCCGGCGGTCTCGAAAATGGTCTGGTGGATCGGCTCGAAGAAGTGCTTCGGCTCCAGGAAATCCGACACCCGGTAGAACGCATCGTTGTTGACCAGGATGGCGCCCAGCACGCTCTGCTCGGCCTCGATATTGTGCGGTGCGCTCCGATAGGCCGGAGTCCCCGTGTCGGGAGCGAGTTTGAGAACGTTCGAATCAAGTGGCGCCATGGGTTCTTGTGTGTTCTTGGATTTTGTTGGATGCGGGGCGCGAATAAAGCGCCACTCCCGCTCGCAGTGGAAGCAGCATCCTCCATTATGCACGATTCTGATTTTTTTCGGTGGATGAAACCCGACGCCGACGCATTCCGCTTGACGGGCTTTTTTGGAAATTTCGGGCGACGTCGCCTGGTCGGTCGATCGCAAGCGAGGAAAGTTGCAGCGCCGCCTGAACCTTATTCGCGCGCCGGCATACTCATTCCAAGGCGAACGAACGTCCCGGGCCGCGGCCTGGCGCTGGATCAGATCAGGATGAGATAGATCAGCGCGATCAGCGCAGCGGCGACCCCGGTGACGATCAAGGCATAATCGGTGCCGATGTCGCCCCGGGAGCCGAATGATGGGTCTGTTTTCTGGGCCATTTGGGTGATTTACGACAAGGCCGAGGGGTCTTTTGTGAAGCAGGTCACACCCGGCAGGTTTTCTTTACGGCAGGGTCGATCGGAACCAGTCGGCGACTTCGGGGTTGGTAATGGGGTCGGGGATACCGGCTCAGGCAAGGACAGGCGATGGGTCAGCAACTTCAACCATGGCAATCGGGGAAGTCTTTGCGGTCAGCAAAGTCCTGGCGGTCGGGAAATGGCGAAAGGCTGTGGCTCTCGATGCTGGTCGAGGCCATGGAAGAATTTTCCCGGCCCGATATCCGCAGCTTGCCCTGCCATCCGTCGCTGCTGGTGGCGGTACGCGCGCAACTGGCGCGGCCGGTGTCACCTTGCGCACATGGCGCATCCCGTTTCAGCCTGCGAAATTAGACTTGGCAAAATTAGACTCGGCAAAAAACCACACTTGTCGAATCGGATCCGGCAAATCCGAGCGCGCAGGCTTCATTCGCCGGCGATTTGCAGCCGCGGTTGCTTGCCACGCTCGATCCCGCGCAGCTTGGCCTCCTCACGCGCGATGTAGTCGCGCGTCATCGGCACAACGCCTTGCCGCTTGGTGATCTGGATTTGAAAGTTCATCATGTTCTGCTTGCGGAACGACATTTCCGACGATGCCAAATAGAATTCCCACATCCGCGCAAAGCGCTCGTCATAGAGCCGCACCGCTTCCTCGCGCCGCGCCATGAAGCGCTCGCGCCAGGCTTTTAGCGTCTCGGCGTAATGCAGCCGGAGGATTTCGATGTCGCACACCAGAAGTCCGGAGCGTTCGATCGCGGGGATCACTTCGGAGAGAGCGGGGATGTAGCCGCCAGGGAAAATGTATTTCGCGATCCAGGGGTTGGTGACATCGGGGCCGTCCGAGCGGCCGATCGAGTGCAATACCATGACACCGTCATCGGTCAGAAGCTCGGCGCAGCGCCTGAAATAGGTCTCGTAGAAGTCGACGCCGACATGCTCGAACATGCCGACCGACACGATGCGGTCGAAGGGGCCTGGAATGTCACGATAATCCTCGAGCAAAAACTTCGCCGATTGCGCCAGATTCTTCTCGGCGGCGCGGGCGTTCGATACCTGCAATTGTTCGGTGGACAGCGTGACGCCGGTGACATTGGCGCCGGTCATTTCGGCCAGATACAGTCCAAGGCCTCCCCAGCCGGAGCCGATATCGAGCACGCGGTCGCCGCGCTCGATCAACAGCTTCGCGGCAAGATGTCGCTTCTTGGCGAGTTGGGCATCGTCGAGCGTTGCGTCCGGCGTTTCGTAATAAGCGCAACTGTATTGTTTGTCGGCATCGAGAAAGAGGGAATAGAGCCGCCCGTCGAGATCGTAGTGGCGCGCCACATTGTCCCTCGCACGAGGGCGCGGGTTGAATTGCTGGGCATGCCTGACCAGGTAACGCAGCCACCACTGCAGCTTGGCCCAGCGCGGCAATATCTCGGGTTGATTCAGCAGGATCGCCAGCACATCGGCAATCGAGCCATTCTCGACGACGAAAGTGCCGTCCATGTAGATTTCGCCGAGTGTCAGTTCCGGGTTCAGCAGAATCCGGCGTTCGGCTTCGGTGGTCAGGAACCGGACGGAGACCGGCGTTCCGGTGCTGTCACCACAACTAAATTCGGCCCCACTCGCGGTCGTAAATCGCATCGTGCCGCGGCGGATGAACTTCTTCAGGAAATAACGCAACAAACGATCCATCGAAACCACCAGATAAGCGATCCCGCAGAGGCAAAATACTTGTTGTTATACCCGACGGAACGGTTCCCAAGTGCCTCGTTGGTATCATAGTGGCGGTGAGCCGGATGCGCTAGTGCGCTGTTCACAAAGCGGATATTCCGAAATATGACGTTTGTGTCGTTTCGCCATGAGCGCGCTTCCATTCGCGGCACAATGGGCTAAAAGGTGACCGCCGCCATCAGTCCCGGATCGGGGTGCTGGAGCGGTTTCCGCAGCTGGAGAACAAGAATGTCGAGCCGAGCGCTCAGTTTAGCGACGGTGATGTTTCTGATCGGCTGTCTCGCGGCGATCCACGCCCAGGCGGAAAATCTAGACGCCGGCAAGAGCCCTTCCCAGATTTTCGCGGGTACTTGCTCGGAATGCCACAAGAGCTCGCGGGGTCTGCTCAGGAAGGTCCCCGCAGGGTCCCTGCCGGGCTTTCTGCGTCAGCATTACACCACCGGCGGCCAAATGGCCGCGGTGCTCAGCGCCTACCTGATCGCCAATGGGGCGGCCGATAGGCGCCCTTCCGGCGGCGAGCCCAAGCCCGGCACGGATGCCAAGCCCGGCACGGATGTCAAATCCGACGAAACCAAGCCCGCTGATCAGGCCGACCGCCGGGGCCGCAGGCTGCGCCCGGCGGAGCCCCCGCAGGAGGAGGCTGCCAAGCCCGCCGCAGACCCACGACAGGCCGCGAGGCCGGATGCCGATGGCCCTTTGCCACAGGACGAGCGCAAGGGCCGCAAGCGGCTGGCGCGCCCGGGAGAGGCGCCCGACGTCGGCAAACCAGCGGATGGCCAGACTCCGGCTCAGTCGTCGGCAGGCGAGCGCGGCCCGGATGGCCGCAAATCGGCTGCCAGGCTGAGGCGCGGCAGGCCGGGTAGCGAAGAACCGCCCAAAACCGATGCAGCCAAGACCGACACTGCCAAGACCGACACTGCCAAGACGGACGCTTCCAAGACGGACGCTTCCAAGATTGACACGCCCAAGACCGATACCTCCAAGAGCGATACCTCCAAGAGCGATGCAGCCAAGGACGAGCCCTCCAAGGGTGAGCCGGCCAAGGACGACAAGCCGCCGAGCGAGACTGCCAAAGACGAGGACAGCAGACCCGAGCTGAACAAACCCGAAGGCACCCGACCATCGGGCGACGGCAAGCCTGATACCGCCAAGATCGAGGCGCCGAACGGGACGGGTAGCGGGGAACGTCCGGTATTGCGGGCCGATCCGGTTCCCCCCGTCACGCCCGCGCCGGCCGCTGCTCCGGCCGCGCCGGCGGCGGCTTCCAGCGCAGCTTCAGAACGGGTCCCGGAGCCGCCGGCACCCGCTGCGCCGTCTGCGCCGGCATCGGTGACGGCTTCGGCGCCGCCGCCGCCGGCCCCGGCCGGACCACCGGTGCCGCCGATCTCTCAATAGACTCTTTCAAACCCGGCTTGCCTCCGGCGGCAGAATTTGACCAATATTAGAGCATTACTCTAGAGTAGAGGTCTAGGTGCCGGGAGACGAGTGATGGCGGTCGGGGTTCGACAGGATTTACTGGCCGCGGGACTGGCGGTGTTTGACCGCGACGGCCTTGAAGGTGCGACCGTCGCGGCCATTCGCGGCCGGGCGCGAGCCTCAAACGGCAGTTTCTTTCATTGCTTCGGATCAAAGAAGGAGCTGGCCGGCACCCTGTTTCTGGAGGTGCTGCAGATCTATCATGCGGCGATACTCGCAGCGATCGACCCTGCCTTGGACGCGCAGAATGGCATCGATCGCCTGATCCGCGCGCATCTCGACTGGGTGGTGAACAACCGGCGCGAGGCGCGCTATCTGTTCGAGATTTCTCGCAGCGAATGGACCGAAGGAATTCGCGCCGCGCAGCGCATCCAGAACTCACGCTTCGCGGATGGCATCGAGGGCTGGCGCGCGCCGCTGGTCGCGCGGGGTGAATTGTTGCCCATGACGGCCACGCTGTTCTTCAGCCAGATCATCGGACCTGCGCAGATTTTCTGCCGCGCATGGTTATCGGGTCGCGACCGTTCCGATCCACGGCTTCAGGCCGAGGTTCTGATCGCTTGCGCCATCCGGGCGCTGGTCGCTTCGGAAGCCGTTGCGAAGCCGGAGGCACGCCATGACCGCTAAACCCGACTCGAAACCCGATTTGGACTTCGCGCCGATCGCCAAGCGAATCCGCGACGGTGTCGGTTTGCAAGGGTTTATGACCCATATCGGCGCAAAGCTTTCCGAACTGGCGCGCGGGACATGTACGCTGGTGGTCGATCGGCGGCCGGAGCTGTTGCAGCAGCATGGCTTTTTCCATGGCGGCGTCACTGCCTTCCTGGTCGACAATGCGACGACGATCGCTGCCGCAACGTCGCGCGGCCAACCCGCGCTCACAGCCGAATACAAACTGAACTTGTTGTCGCCGGCATCCGGAGAGCGCCTGATCTGCCGCGCGCGCGTGATCAAGCCCGGACGTCAGGTCGCGGTTGTTGCCGCTGACGTCTTCTGCGTGATTGACGGGATCGAGAAGCACACCGCAACGGCATTGGCGTCGATTGCGATGCTCGCGGAGAGCGTGTCGGCCAGAATCCAAAGCCCGGCCTGATTGGCCGGGCTTGGGCAGGTTCGATGCAGGAAGCCCGTTACTTCTCGGAAGCGGCTTCCGGCTGCGGCTCGACGTCGTGGCGCGCTTCGGGATCGAAGAATTCGCCGGCAGCGGCGAGCGCTTCGGCGGCGGCGTCCTGGTCCTCCTGACGGGTAGAGATATCCTCGCCGCGATTGATGCGTTCGGCCTCATCGGCACTTCGCGCGACAGTCACGGTGACGCCGACTTCGACTTCCGGATGAACGGCGATGGCGATCTCGTGCTTGCCGATGGTCTTAATCGGGGCGTCCAGCATGACCTGGCTGCGGTTAATGGCGACACCGTCGTTCTCGAACGACGCGATGATGTCGCGAACCGACACCGAACCGAACAGCTGGCCGGTTTCGGATGCCTGGCGCAACACGACGACGTTGCGGCCGTCGATCTTCTCGGCGACCTTGGTTGCCTCGCCCTTGGCCTGCAGGTTGCGGGCTTCGAGCTCGGCTTTCATGCCGTCGAACTTGGCGCGATTGTCTGCCGTGGCGCGCAACGCCTTGCCGCGCTTCAACAGGAAATTGCGGGCAAATCCGTCCTTGACGCGGACGACTTCGCCCATCTGACCGAGCTTGGCGACACGTTCCAGCAAAATGACTTCCATATTGGTTCTCCTTTGAGATGATGTGCGTCGTGGGATTGGGTTGAAGCGTAGAACTCAGGGGGCGGGGACAGGCGGAGGCCTGCCCTGCAGGTAGCGTTGGCGAAATCCGAAAACAGCGTCGGCAAGGCCGAGGGCCGCGATGACGAGAACGGGCCAGCTGAAAACGATGACGACGGCGTAAGCGCAACTGAGCCAGAGCGAGCGGTTTTTCAGCGCCAGCGTCAACGTATGCAGGACCGCAAAGCCGGTGAGCGCGTAGGCCATGATCAGGGCGGTGGCGACGATCAGCGCCAGGATCGCAAGCAATCCGCCGACAAAGCAGAGCGCAATGGCGACAAACAACAGGACGAGCGTGATCGGCGGCAGCGCCGTGCTTTTCAGATCGGGCCAGGGCCGCTGCAGGCGTCCTGAGGTCGCTGTGATTTTCGCAGCGAGCCAGAGATTAAGCGTCAACGTCATCATTGCGACGATGGCGGCTGCGGCCGGGGCGATGGCGACCAAAGCCTCGATCCATTGCTCGGTCTCGCCGGTCGAAGCAACATCGCTGGAGCCGATGATCCGCAGCAAGCCCCGCCGCAGCGCGCCGGTGATGGCATCGGCGTCGCTGCCCAGCGTGAGCAGCGCGGCCATCGTGGTCAATGCCGCAAAGCCGATGATCCAGAGCAGGATGCGGCCGACCGGATACCATTCCAGATCGGGCGCGACCTGCGACGCGCCGTTGCCCGGCGGGATGCCGCCGGTCAGCGGCCGCCCCAGCAGCGTGAGGTGTCCGAGCCACCAGGCCGGCAGCGCGACCGTGACGACGAAGGCGATGCAATAGGGAAGGCCGAAGATCGCGCCGAGACCGATCGCGGCGGCGATGCCACCGATGGTGGCACTAAGCGGGCCCCATCCGATGGCGGCCACCATCAGCGGCAGTGGCGCCAGATAAAACAGCAGCAACGAAATCAGCGCGCCCGAGATGATCGAGGCGAACATCAGCGCCGCCGCGCAGCCGGCCGCCATGGCTATGAGAACGATCGCGATCATCAGCTGTCCCGCTCCTTTCGAGCGGTTAGAGGTTCGGTGAACCCCAACCATCGGCAACCGGACGACCCGGAAGCCTTATGAAGATTTTACTCCGCGGCGCGAACGCCGCGGAGTGAAGGTTTATATCACCGAATGACGTAAGGCAGCAGACCGAGGAAACGCGAGCGCTTGATGGCGCGCGCGAGTTCACGCTGCTTCTTGGCCGAGACGGCGGTGATGCGGCTCGGCACGATCTTGCCGCGCTCGGAGACGTAACGCATCAACAGCTTGGAATCCTTGTAATCGATTTTCGGCGCGTTCGGACCCGTGAACGGGCAGGTCTTGCGGCGGCGGAAAAACGGACGGCGTGCACCAGCTTCAGCCATTGTTCTTACTCCTCTTCCACCGCTTCGACTTCGTCGCGCGGCCGGCGCGGACCGCGATCGCCGCGGAAGCCGCCGCCATCACGATCGCCACGGAAGCCACCCTCGCGATCACTGCGGAAGCCTCCGCCACGATCGTCGCGTTCGCGGTCGCGATCGGCCTTGCGCATCATGGCCGAGGGGCCTTCTTCAAGCTCGTCGACACGAACGGTGAGATAGCGGATCACGTCTTCGCTGATCCGCTCCTGGCGTTCGATCTCCGCTACCGCGGCCGATGGCGCGTCGATGTTGAGCAACACGAAGTGCGCTTTGCGATTCTTGTTCATGCGGTAGGTCAGCGAACGCACGCCCCAGTTCTCGGTCTTGGTGACCTTGCCGCCCGCCTGTTCGACGATGCCGCTCATCTGGGTCGTCAGTTCGTCGACCTGCTGGGTGCTCGCGTCCTGACGCGCGAGAAAAACATGCTCAT
>JAJYAH010000270.1 GCA_021779635.1 Pseudomonadota bacterium
ATGTTCGTCGCGTATTTGCGTACCTTCGCCCGGATGGGGTTGAAGGCGATCCCGATGCGGGCGGAGACCGGCCCGATCGGCGGCGATCTCAGCCATGAATTCATCGTGCTCGCGGAGACCGGCGAGTCCGGGGTCTATTGCGACAGTGACGTGCTCAACCTGCCGGTGCCCGGCGAGGAGATCGACTACGAGGGCGATCTGACCCCGATCATCAAGCAGTGGACCTCGGTCTATGCCGCGACCGAAGACGTCCACGACGCTGCTCGTTTCGACCGCGAGGTGCCAGCCGACCAGAAAATGCACACCAGGGGGATCGAGGTCGGCCAGATCTTCTACTTCGGCACCAAATATTCCGATTCGATGAAGGCGCTGGTCGCGCGCGCCGATGGCGCGGAGGTCGCGATCCATGGCGGCTCCTATGGCGTCGGAGTGTCGCGCCTGGTCGGGGCGATCATCGAGGCCTGCCATGACGACGCCGGCATCAAATGGCCGGAAGCGGTGGCACCGTTCCGGGCGGCGATCCTGAATCTGAAGCAGGGTGCGGCAGACACCGACGCGGCGTGCGAACAGCTCTATCGCACGCTCACCGCCAAGGGTGTCGAAGTCCTGTACGACGACACCGATCAGCGCGCCGGCGCCAAGTTTGCCGCCGCCGACCTGATCGGTATTCCCTGGCAGATTCTGGTCGGCCCGAAGGGCCTTGCCGAGGGCAAGCTGGAGATCAAGCGACGCAGCGACGGGTCGCGCGAAAATCTCAGCCCGGCGGATGTCGTGGCGCGGCTGACCTCGTGACGAATTATCCACTGCCGGCACCAGCTTATCGGCCTTCAAGGCCACAATTAGCCCGAATCGTGTGAAAATCGAACTATGGATGAAGCCATGAGCGAGCCAGTTCGGACCCCACCTTTCGCGCCATTCGAGTGGCTGCTGTCGGGACGCTATTTGCGGGCGCGTCGCAAGGAAGGCTTCATTTCCGTCATTGCCGGCTTCTCGTTCCTCGGCATCATGCTCGGCGTCGCCACGCTGATCATCGTGATGGCCGTCATGAACGGCTTCCGCAAGGAATTGCTGGACAAGATTCTCGGCCTCAACGGGCATCTGCTGGTGCAGCCGCTGGAATCGCCGCTGACCGACTGGAAGGACGTCGCCGACCGCATCAGCCAGGTCGCGGGCATCCGCCTCGCAGCCCCGGTGGTCGACGGCCAGGCGCTGGCCTCCTCGCCATTCAACGCGTCGGGCGTCCTCGTTCGCGGCATTCGCGCCGACGATCTCGACAATCTGACCTCGATCGCCAAGAACATCAAACAAGGCACGCTTGAGGGTTTCGATGACGGGCAGGGCGTTGCCATCGGCCGCAGGCTGGCCGATCAATTGTCGCTGCATGCCGGAGACAGCATCACGCTGATCTCGCCCAAGGGGGCGATCACCCCGATGGGCACCACGCCGCGGATCAAGCCGTACAAGATTGCCGCGGTATTCGAGATCGGCATGTCGGAATATGACTCGACCTTCGTGTTCATGCCGCTGCCGGAGGCGCAGGCCTATTTCAATCGCAACAATGACGTGTCCGCGATCGAGGTATTCACCAACGATCCCGACAAGATCGATGGCTTCCGCAAAAGCGTGACCGAAGCCGCCGGGCGTCCGGTGTTTCTGGTCGACTGGCGACAGCGCAATTCGACCTTCTTCAATGCGCTTCAGGTCGAACGCAATGTGATGTTCCTGATCCTCACCATGATCGTCCTCGTCGCCGCGCTGAATATCGTCTCGGGCCTGATCATGCTGGTCAAGGACAAGGGCAGCGATATCGCGATCCTGCGGACCATGGGGGCCTCGCAGGGCTCGATCATGCGGATCTTCCTGATCACGGGGGCCGCGATCGGCGTGGTCGGCACGCTGACCGGGTTTCTGGTCGGCCTGCTGGTTTGCCTGAACATCGAATCGATCCGGCAATTCCTCTCCTGGCTGCTCAACACCGAACTGTTCTCGCCCGAACTTTATTTCCTCTCCAAACTGCCGGCCGAGATCGATTTCGGCGAGACCGGCGCTGTCGTGATCATGGCGCTGACGCTGTCCTTTTTGGCCACGCTCTATCCGTCGTGGCGTGCCGCGCGCCTCGACCCGGTCGAAGCGCTCCGGTACGAGTGAGGCACAGATGGAGCAGGGGGCGGAAGATGTGCCGGTCGTCTATCTTCACGAGATAAAGCGCCAGTACACCCAGGGGGAATCGACGCTGACCATTCTCGACGGCGCCAAGCTGGCGCTGTGGGCGGGGCAGTCGGTGGCGCTGGTGGCGCCGTCGGGCGCCGGCAAATCGACGCTGCTGCACATCGCCGGCCTGCTTGAAAGCCCCGATGAGGGCGAAGTCTATGTCGGGGGGACGGCGACCTCGGCCTTGTCGGATGTCGAGCGCACCCAGATTCGCCGCACCGATATCGGCTTTGTCTATCAATCGCACCGGCTGCTGCCGGAATTCTCCGCGCTGGAGAACGTCATGCTGCCGCAGATGATCCGCGGCCTCAAGCGCTCCGAGACCGTCAAGCGCGCCACCGAGATCCTGGCCTATCTCGGGCTTGGCGATCGCATCAAGCACCGGCCGGCGGAACTGTCTGGAGGCGAGCAGCAGCGGGTAGCGATCGCGCGCGCGGTCGCCAACGCGCCGCGGGTGCTTCTGGCCGACGAGCCGACCGGAAATCTCGATCCGAATACCGCCGACCATGTGTTCAACGCGCTGATGCAACTGGTGAAGGCGACGCGGGTGGCGATGCTGATCGCGACCCACAACATGGAACTGGCCGGCCGCATGGACCGCCGGGTGTCGCTGGAGCACGGGCAGGTCGTCGAGCTCGATTAGGGCGTCGGGCGAAACGGATGCCTGAGCGACCCCGAGAAATCGGACCGCGCGATCCTGTGAAATTAACCAAGCGATTTATTTCGGCGTCATTTTTCATACTGATGCGCTCCTGCCCCTTGACTATTAGAACAAAAAAGGAACAATGTTCTTCTTATGTTCCCATAAGAGGAGGCGGGTATGTTGAAGATATTCGTGGAAGAAGCGGCGGCGCTGGCGTCGATCACGCTTTTCGTCGGTATGATTGCGGTCTGGGCGCAACTGATTCCCCAGCTCTGAGGTCGTGACCGGCAGGGGGCGACCGGGCAGGAAAACGGGGATGCCGGGCGGCGTTGAAGGGTTCGGCGTGGACAGCTTCCGCCCGAGGTCTCACCATTGAGGGGCGAGTCGGATACAAGCCGGCTTTCGCTTCCTCAAGCCTGATGACCGCTCCAGCCCATGCAGAAGTCTTCGGCGACCATGTCCCATGCCGGATTTGTCCATCTCCACGTCCATTCGGCCTATTCGCTGCTGAAGGGGTCGATCAAGATCCAGAAGCTGGCCGAACTCGCCAAGGCCGACCGCCAGCCGGCGCTGGCGCTGACCGATACCGACAACATGTTCGGGGCGCTGGAATTCTCCGACAAGATCGCCGGCTACGGCATCCAGCCCATCATCGGCTGCGAGCTGGCGGTCGATTTCGGCGACCAGGATCCGAGCGCGCGCAATGCGCTCGCCGTGGGGCCGTCCCGGATCGTGCTGCTGGCGGCGCGCGAGCGCGGCTACCGCAGCCTGATGCGGCTGAACTCGCGGGCGTTCCTCGAAACCCCCGTTCATCAGGTCCCGCATATCAAGTTCGAATGGCTGCTAGGGGACGCCGAGGACCTGATCGCCCTGACCGGAGGACCGGAGGGGCCGATCTCGCTGGCGATCAATGCCGATCATGCAGCACTTGCGGCCTTGCGCTGCGACCGGCTGGCGAGCCTGTTCGGCGACCGGCTCTATATCGAGCTGCAGCGCCACGGCATCGAGAAGGAGCGCCGCGCCGAAGCCGGCCTGATCGATCTCGCTTACACCAAGGGGTTGCCGCTGGTCGCGACCAACGAGCCGTATTTTGCGACCGCTGACGATTACGAAGCCCATGACGCGCTGCTGTGCATCGCCGGCGGCCGTCTCGTCGCCGAGACCGACCGCGATCAGCTGACCCCGGATCATCGCTTCAAGACCCGCGCCGAAATGGCGGTGCTGTTCGCCGACGTGCCGGAGGCCTTGGCGTCCACCGTCGAGATCGCCGAGCGCTGCGCGTTCCGCCCCATGACGCGCAAGCCGATCCTGCCGCGGTTCACGGTGGGCGCCGGCAGCAATGCTGCGGATGCGGAAAGCGGCGAGGCGGTGGAATTGCGCCGCCAGGCCGAGGAAGGCCTGAGCAATCGGCTCAGGGTCCACGGGCTTTCGATCGGAACCAGCGAGGAAGACTATCGCGCACGGCTTGCGTTCGAGATCGACGTCATCACCCGCATGAATTATGCGGGCTACTTCCTGATCGTCGCGGATTTTATCAAGTGGGCGAAGGCCGAAGGCATTCCGGTCGGACCGGGCCGCGGTTCCGGCGCGGGCTCGCTGGTCGCCTATGCCCTTACCATCACCGATCTCGATCCAATTCGCTTCGGTCTGCTGTTCGAGCGTTTCCTCAATCCCGAACGCGTATCGATGCCCGACTTCGACATCGATTTCTGCCAGGACCGGCGCGGCGAGGTGATCGACTACGTCCAGCAACGCTACGGTCGCGATCAGGTTGCGCAGATCATCACCTTCGGTACGCTGCAGGCGCGCGGCGTGCTGCGCGACGTCGGGCGAGTGCTGCAGATGCCTTATGGGCAGGTCGACAAGCTGACAAAACTGGTGCCGCAAAATCCCGCGGCACCGGTGACGCTCGCGGCCGCGATTGCGAGCGAACCCAAGCTGCAGGCGTTTCGCGACGAGGATGCGGTGGTGGCGCGCGCCTTCGACATCGCCCAGCGCCTGGAGGGTCTGACCCGGCACGCCTCGACCCATGCCGCCGGCATCGTGATCGGCGATCGTCCGCTGAGCGAACTCGTGCCGCTCTATCGCGATCCGAAATCCGACATGCCGGTGACCCAGTTCAACATGAAATGGGTCGAGCCTGCGGGGCTGGTGAAATTCGACTTTCTCGGCCTCAAGACGCTGACGGTGCTGGACGTCGCGCTGAAGCTACTCAAGCAGCGCAACATCGATATCGATCTGGCAACGCTGCCGCTCGACGATGCTCCGAGCTATCAGATGCTGGCGAGGGGCGATGTGGTCGGCGTGTTCCAGGTTGAAAGCCAGGGCATGCGGCGGGCGCTGGTCGACATGCGTCCCGATCGTTTTGAGGACATCATCGCGCTGGTCGCGCTCTATCGGCCGGGTCCGATGGCGAACATTCCGACCTATTGCGCCCGCAAGCATGGCGACGAAGAGCCGGAATATCTGCATCCGATGCTCGAGCCGATCCTCAAGGAGACCTTCGGCGTCATCATCTATCAAGAACAGGTGATGCAGATCGCACAGGTGATGGCCGGCTATTCACTCGGCGAAGCCGATCTGTTGCGCCGCGCGATGGGCAAGAAGATCCGCAAGGAGATGGAGCAGCAGCGCGAGCGCTTTGTGTCCGGCGCGACCGAGCGCGGAATCTCGCGCGGGCAGGCGGACACCATTTTCGAGCTGCTCGCGAAGTTCGCCGATTACGGTTTCAACAAGAGTCACGCCGCAGCCTACGCGATGGTGTCGTACCAGACCGCGTACATGAAGACGCATTATCCGGTCGAATTCCTCGCAGCGTCGATGACGCTCGATATCAACAACACCGACAAGCTGTCGGAGTTTCGTGCCGAAGTGCAACGGCTGGGGATCAAGCTCGAGGCGCCGTCGGTCAATCGCTCCGGCGCCACGTTCGAAGTCCACGACGGCGTCATCTATTATGCGCTGGCAGGCCTGAAGGGCGTCGGCCAGCAGGCGGTGGAACTGATCGTGGAAGCTCGCAAGGATGGCTCGTTCACATCGCTGGCCGATTTCGCCGCGCGGGTGAATCCGCGCGCCATCAACAAGCGCGTCATCGAGAGCCTGGCGGCGGCCGGCGCGTTCGACGCGCTGGATTCCAATCGTGCGAGGGTATTCGCAGGCGCCGAAGCGATCCTCGCGGCGTGCCAGCGCAGCCACGAGGCCGCGACCATCGGGCAGAACGACATGTTCGGCGGGGCGGCGGACGCGCCGACCATCATGTTGCCGCAGATCGAGCCATGGCTGCCCGCCGAGCGGTTGCGGCGCGAATACGACGCCATCGGCTTTTTCCTGTCCGGCCATCCGCTCGATGACTATGCCACCGCCCTGAAACGGTTGCGGGTGCAGTCCTGGGCCGAATTCTCCCGCGCAGTCAAAACCGGCGCGACCGCCGGCAAGGTCGCCGCCACCGTAGTGTCGCGGATGGAACGGCGGACCAAGACCGGCAACAAAATGGGCATCATGGGGCTGTCGGACCCGACCGGCCATTTCGAGGCGGTGCTGTTTTCCGAAGGGCTGGCCCAGTATCGCGAGGTGCTGGAGCCGGGCGCCGCCGTGCTATTGCAGCTCGGGGCCGAGTTGCAGGGCGAGGATGTCCGTGCGCGGGTGCTTCACGCCGAGCCGCTGGACGCCGCCGCGGCAAAGACCCAGAAGGGTCTGCGGATATTTGTCCGCGACACCCGGTCGCTCGAATCCATCGCCAAGCGGCTGCAGATGCCCGAGGCGGGGGTGCAGGGCGCTTCGGTCCGCGGTCCGGTCAAACAGGTTCCCGCGACGGGCGGCGCCGATGGCGACGTCTCGCTGGTGCTGATGCTCGACCTCGAAACCGAGGTGGAAATGAAGCTTCCGGGCCGATTCAAGGTCTCGCCGCAAATCGCGGGCGCCATCAAGGCGGTCACGGGCGTGGTGGACGTCCAGACGCTGTAGCTGAGCTACCCGTGGGCGCGATGCACCGCCGAAAGTCGATCCTTCGGGTTCGGAGTGGCTTGCGCTGGCATCGATACCTGGTTGCGAGGTGTCAGCCCGTCACCCGAGGCCTTACAAGCGACACTTTTCATTCAAGCAATCTTCAGCTAGCGATGTGTTCAATGCGCGGACATTCCAATTGAATCGTGAGCGAGTCATGCGTGCGACCAAAGTATTTTCGATTTTTTCGCTTTGCCTGATCCTCATTTTCGCAGCGCCGGGGACCGTGAGTTCTGCTGCAGCGCAGCAGCAGGAGAAGCGCGTGGCGCTCGTGATCGGGAACGGCGCCTATGCCAAGGGGCCGCTTGCGACCACAGCCAATGATGCCGGGTTGGTTGCCCAGAACCTGCAGGCCGCCGGCTTCGACGTGATCGGCGCACGCGATCTTGACGCCGATTCGCTGCGCAAGACCTTCCACGATTTCATGCAGAAGGTTGAAAGCGATCCGGCGAGCACGGTCGCAATGGTCTACCTGTCCGGCTACGGCGTGCAGCTTGCCGGCGAGAACTATTTCATCCCGGTCGATGCAACGATCGATCGCGACACGGATATTCCGATCGAGGGGCTGCGGGTCAGCGACTACACCCGCGAGCTCGCCTCCGTTCCGTTGAAAGTCAGCATCTTCGTGCTCGATGCCGCACGCCAGCAGCCCTTTATCGAAGGTGGAAACCAGATTGCAAGCGGGCTGGCGCTGGTCGATCCCGCGCCGAACTCGCTGATCGCGTTCAATGCTGCTCCGGGCACGATCGCGCCCAGCGAGTCAGGCCCTACGGCGCCTACGCGCAGGCGCTGGCGGAAATGATCCGCACCGGCGGCCTGCCGCTGCCCGACGTTTTCGATCGCGTGCGCTTGCGCGTCAGTGAAAATACCAAGGGCGGACAGATCCCGTGGGATGCCCAGAAGATCCAGGTGCAGTTCACCTTCTTCGATCGCGCGCCCGATGCACCGCCGGTACAAGGCACCCCCGATCAGGTCGCCGCGATCCGCGAGCGTCCGATGCGCGATCTCGGCGCGCAGGAAGCCTTCACCGCAGCGCTGACACGCGACACCCTGCCGGGCTATGAGGATTTCCTCGCGGCCTATCCCGGCGATCCGCTCGCACGGCGAGTGCGGGCGATCGTCGCCGCGCGGCGTGAGGCAATCACGTGGCGCCGCAGCTATCTCGCCGATACGCCGGACGCCTATTGGTCCTATTTGCGGCGCTATCCGAGCGGGCCGCATGCATGGGATGCGCGTCGGCGCCTTGCTTACCTGTCGGCCGCACTGGAGCCGCCGCCGACATTCGCGATGATCGATTACGATCTGCCGCCGCCGCCGCCGGATGAAATGGTCTTCGTCGACCGCCCGGTATTTTATTTCGGCGATCCCGATTTCGACTTCGCACCGCCACCGCCGCCGCCGGTGTTCTTCCTGCCGCCGCCGCCGCCGGATTTCGTCGTGTTGGCGCCGCCGTTCGCGCCGGTCGGGTTGTTCATCCTGCCGCAGCCGATGTTCGTACCGGTGCCGGCCTACGTCGCGGCGCCGGACTATGTCGCGCCGCCGCCGAACAACATCATCTTCAACAACATCCACAATACGACCGTCATCAACAACACCATC
>JAJYAH010000271.1 GCA_021779635.1 Pseudomonadota bacterium
CAAACCTTCTGCGGCTCCTATGCGAAGGTCGCGGCCTATCTCGACGAGATCGCCGAGATCGACGGGGTGGCGGGCGTGATGATGACCTTCGACGATTTCCTGATCGGCCTCGACCAGTTCGGCCGCCATATCCAGCCGCTGATGAAGAGCCGTGGCCATATCCGGATGGCGGCATGAAAGTCGGCGTCTTTCTTCCCATCGGCAGTCGTGGTTGGTTGATCTCGACCACTTCGCCGATGACCATGCCGAGCTTCGACCTCAACCGCACGGTCGCCCAGCGCGCGGAGTTCTACGGCCTCGACTTCGCGCTCTCGATGATAAAGCTGCGCGGCTACGACGGTCCCAGCGAATATTGGGTGCACAATCTGGAATCGTTCACGCTGATGTCGGCGCTGGCGGCGGTGACGCAGCGCATCCAGTTGTTCGCCTCCGTCGCGGCGCTGACCATGCCGCCGGCGCTGGTCGCGCGCATGACCTCGACCATCGATTCCGTGGCGCCGGGGCGGTTCGGCGTCAATATCGTCACCGGCTGGCAACCCAAGGAATACCAGCAAATGGGCCTGTGGCCGGGCGAGGCGCATTTCGCGCGACGCTACGACTTTGTGTCCGAATATGTGCAGGTGATGCGCGATCTCTGGACGCAAGGCCGCTCGGATTTCAAGGGCGAATATTTTCAGATGGACGATTGCGTGCTGAGCCCACGTCCGTCTGCGCCGATAAAGATCGTCGGCGCGGGGCAAAGCGATCGCGGCATGAGGTTCGTGGCCGAATATGGCGATTACAATTTCGTCGGCGCGCCGGGCCTCAACGATTGCAGCCGCGTGGTCGATGTGGTCGCGCGCGTCTCGAAGGCCGTGCGCCGCTCCGGGCGCGATGTCGGCGCGCTGCTGCTGCTCATGGTGATCGCCGACAAGACCGATGAGGCCGCCTTCGCCAAATGGGAGCATTACAAGGCCGGGACCGATCTGGTGGCGTTGCAATGGCAGGCGACGCAGGCGGGGGCGGATGCGAAGGCGCAGGATGGCTCGACCGCCTCCAATCTGGCGCGCGTCATCAAAGACCCGCAGCCGACCGGCATATTGAAGCTGATCGGCTCCTATGAGAGCGTCGCACGGCGTCTCGACGAGATCGCCGCCATTCCCGACCTCAAGGGCGTGATGCTGACGTTCGACGATTTCATCGTCGGCATGGAGCAGTTCGGCGAACAGATCCAGCCGAGGATGAAGTGCCGCGCCGACCTGGGGCGGTAAATCCGCCCAATGCGCGGGCAGACGGCGCTTTTTTGGCCTGAAGCTAATTTCACGGCCGGATGAAATCAGATCGTTTGGCGCAGGACGCGCAAGGCGCCAGCATCCTCGCGCGGGGTTGGAGGTTTAAATGTCGCAGTTCAAGGATACGCCCGATACGGGCGTGACAAGACGTTCTTTGTTGAAGGGCGGCGCGGCGGTCGCGGGATTGGCTGCGGGATCGGGCGCGATCACCGGCTTTCCGACCATTTGGGCGCAGAACATCAAGAATGTGACGATCACCCATGTCGGGCAATCGTTCTCGGTCATCCCGCAGATTGGCGCGCAGGCGAGCAAGGATCTCGGCTTCAAAATCGAGATGCAGGCGGTCGACTTGAACACCCAGATGAACCGGCTGTTCACCCAGCCCGATTCCATCGACATCGCCGACCTCTCGATCAACACCGTGCCTGACATCATGAAGACGAAAATCGGACTGCCGATTTCGACTTCCAAATACAAATGGTGGGACAAAACGATGCCCTTGTTCACCAAGGGCGAATACACCGACGGCAAGAAGGCGCCGACCGCGGGCGGCGCGCCGATCAAGTTCCAATATTACACCGACGGCAGCGGCGCGAAGCTCTCGCCGACGCCCACCGATTGGCTCGCCAGCATCCCGACGCTGACCAACGCCGATACGCTGGGTATCCGTCCCGATCTGATCGGCCGCAAGATCGACAGTTGGGCCGAACTGCTCAATCCGCAGTTCAAGGGCAAGGCGGCGCTGGTCGATGAATACGACATCGGCATCCTCGACGCGGCGATGGCGTTGCAGGCGTCGGGCCAGATCAAATACGCCGACATCGGCAATCTCACCAAGCCCGAGATCGACGCCACGATCAAGAAGCTGATCGAATACAAGAAGTCCGGGCAGTTCCGCGCGTTCTGGCAGAATTTCGACCAATCCGTGAGTTTCATGGCGAGCGGCGAGGTCGTCATTCAGTCAATGTGGGCGCCCGCCGTCACCGCGTTGCGCGCGCGCGGCATCCCCTGCACCTTCGTGCCGCTGAAAGAGGGCTATCGCGGTTGGGGCATCACGCTCGTCCCGCTCAAGCATCTGACCGGCCTCAAACTCGACGCGGCGATGGAATATCTCAACTGGTACAATTCGGGCTGGCAGGGCGCGTTCATCGCGCGTCAGGGCTATTATTCGTCCGTGCCGGAGACCGCCAAGACATTCCTGGAACCCTACGAATGGGATTACTGGTACGAGGGCAAGCCGGCGGCGAAGGACATTCATGATCCCTTCGGCGCGCTGATGGAGAAGGCTGGCAACGTCCGCGACGGCGGCGCCATGACCAAGCGCATGGGCAATGTCGCGGTATGGAATTCCCGCATGGACGAGCAGCGTTATCTCATCAAGCGCTGGAACGAGTTCATCGCGGCATGACGCTGGCGGCGAATCTTGACGCGGCGACGGCGGGCGCCGCCCGCCGATCCCGACGCCGAGCCCTTCCGGGAGCGGTCGTGTCGTGGATGCAGGCGGCGCCGCTGGCGTTGGTGCTGCTCGTGTTCTTCGTGGCGCCGCTCGTGTTCGTATTCGTCGTCAGCTTCTTCGACTACGACCGTCTGGCGATTTATCCGGCCTTTCTGCTCGACAATTACGCCGACGTCTTCACCTCGTCGATCACGCTGCAACTCTACTCCAAGACCTTCGAATATGCGGTGATCGTCGAGGCGATCACGGTGGCGGTCGGTTTCCTCGTCGCCTATTTCCTCACCTTTCACGTCCGCACGACGGCTTGGCGCATCGGCCTGCTGGTCGCCTGCACGATTCCGTTCTTCACCTCCAATATGATCCGCATGATTTCATGGATGCCATTCCTCGGCCGCGAGGGCATCCTCAACGACGTCGTGCTGGCGATGCGTTTGTCGAAAACCCCGCTCGACTTCCTGCTGTTCTCGGATTTCGCCGTCATCGTCGCCTATGTGCATATTCTGACGATGATGATGGCGGCGCCGATCGTCAACTCCATGTCGAAGATCGACAAGGCGCTCATATCGGCCGCGCGCGACGCCGGCGCCAGCGAATTCCAGATCGTTCGCGACATCGTGCTGCCGCTCTCGCGCACCGGGGTGGCGCTGGGTTCGGCGCTGGTGCTGACGCAGACGATGGGCGATTATTTCATCGTGCATGTGCTGAGCGGGGGAAAAAGCGCCGGCGTCGTCTCCGCCATCGCCACGCAATTGAGCGCCTTTGAATATCCGCCGGCGGCGGCCAGTTCCGTCGTGTTGCTGGTGGTCGTGGTTGTCCTCGTCGGCGTGATCTTCCGCGTCGTCGACGTGCGCAAGGAACTGGCGGGATGATGACCGAGCCCGGCCAGCCGCGGCCGAAATCGTTCTACTTTCTGGCCGCCTTCTTCGCGGCGTTCCTCGCCTTCATGTATGGGCCGATGCTGGTGATCTTCATTCTGTCCTTTCAGGGCGAGAATGGCGGCATGAGCTTCCCGATGGAGGGGACATCGTTGCTGTGGTTCAAGCAATTGCTGTCTGACACCGGCCGCGTCGGCGACATTCCCAGCGCGCTGCTGCGCTCGCTGGAGATGGCCGTGCTGGCCTCCGCGCTGACGGTCGTCATCTGCGTCTCGGCGGGGCTGGCGTTTCGCCGCCGCTTTCCCGGCGCGGGCTTGTTGTTCTATACGGCGGTGGCGAGCCTGGTGATGCCAAGCCTGTTCGTCGGCTTCGGCATCGCGCTCGGCTTCAAGCAACTGGGCTGGCGGACGAGCCTGTTCACCTCGGGCCTCGGCGCGCAGCTCACATGGACGTTGCCGTTCGGCCTGATGATTACCTTCGCCACCATCGGGCGCTTCGACCGCCGCTATGAGGAGGCGGCGACCGATCTGGGCGCTTCCGCATGGCAGCGTTTCAAGGACATCATCTTGCCGATCATCATGCCGGGCGTGGTCGGCGTGGCTTTGTTCGGCTTCACGCTGTCCTACGACGAGTTCCCGCGCTCGCAACTGACGGTGGGCGCCGTCAATACGCTGCCGCTGGAAATCTGGGCGATGACGACGGCGGCGATTTCGCCGGTCCTGTTCGCGCTCGGCACGGTGACCACCGTGGTTTCCTTTCTCGTTCTCACCGCAGCCATCGCCATCATCGGCCTCATGGTGCGCCGCCGCTCGGGCGGGCGCGCAACACCTGCTTGAGGAGGCGCCCATGAACGCTCACGCCGCCATCGAGGCGCCCGTCTCAACGCCGCCGTCGCAGCGCTATGATCTCGAAATGGTCGCCGTCTCCAAGGTCTATCAGGGCGCAGCGGCCGTGAACGGCGTCTCGCTGCGCATTCCCAAAGCCAGCTATTGCTGTCTGCTCGGTCCCAGCGGTTGCGGCAAGTCGACGACGCTGCGGATGATCGCCGGCCACGAGGCGGCTACCTCGGGCGATATTCTGATCGGCGACCGCAACGTGACCGACGCGCCGCCCGCCGACCGCGGCACGTCGATGATGTTCCAGAATTACGCGCTGTTCCCGCATATGAGCGCCGTCGACAATGTCGCCTACAGCCTCAAGGTGCGCGGCGTCGCCAAAGCGGAGCGGCGGGAGAAGGCGCGCGAGTTTCTGGATCTGGTGCGAATGGGCGAGTTTTCCGAGCGGCTGCCAGCGCAAATGTCGGGCGGCCAGCAGCAGCGCGTGGCGCTGGCGCGCGCGCTGATTACGCGGCCAAAAGTGTTGTTGCTCGACGAGCCGCTGTCGGCGCTCGATCCGTTCCTGCGCGAGCATATGCGCGGCGAACTGAAGCGGCTGCAACGCGATCTCGGCATCAGTTTCGTTCACGTCACCCACAGCCAGGACGAGGCGATGGCGCTGGCCGATCTGGTCGTGGTGATGGAGGCGGGCCACATCCGCCAGGCCGGCGCCCCGCGCGAAATCTTCGAGCGCCCCGGCACGGCCTTCGTCGCCCGGTTCATCGGCGGCCATAATGTGTTGGCGCGGGACGGGCGCCGCATCGCCGTGCGCGCCGACCGCTGCCGGCTCGGCTCAGCCGACGACGCCGTCGGCTTTCGCGGTCGCGTCGCCAATGTCGAATATCTGGGCTCGACGGTCCGCGTGACCGTCGCGGGCGAGAACGGCGTCGACGCGGCGGCGCTTGTTTCCGACGAAACGTTCTTCGCAGCGCCCGTCGAGATTGGCGGGCAGGCGACGCTCGTCTGGGCCGAGCGCGACGCTCACGCGCTGAGCGATTGAAGCCGCCGCGTCAAAAGCCCAGGCGGCGTCCTCGGCCTCGATTTCGGCCGCCAACCAATCGAGAAACTGCGTCGCCAGCCGCGATTCCGGCCCGCGCGGCCGCAGCGCGTAATAACGGTAGGAAACAGGATAGGCGCAATCGGACAACAGCGTGAGCCGCCGCTCGGCCAGCGGGCCGGCGACGAGGCGGCTGCGCGCCAGAAGGGCGCCGAAACCGCGCGCGGCCGCGTCGATGGCGAGGCTGGATTGATTGAACCGCAGGCCCTGGGTCAGGTCGCGCGGCTCGCGCCGCGTCGCCTCGAAGTACCGCCGCCAGGTCGGAAAATCCTCGCTGGCCTTGTCGTCGTGAAGGAGCGGCAATTCATGCAACGCGCGTTCGGGCGCAAGGCCCGGGGCCAGCAGATGCGGGGCGCAGACGGGATAGATGCGTTCGTCCATCAGGTAATCGCTCTTGCGGCCAGGCACGTCGGCGTTGGAGGCGATGGCGACGTCGAACGGGCCTTCGGCGAAATCGCTGTCGCTGATCGCGGTGCACAGGCTGAGATCGACCTCGGGCGCAAGGCTGAGAAAGCGGTGGAGCTTGGGCATCAGCCACAGCGACGACAGCGAGGGCGAGGCCGCCACCGCCAGCTTGCGGCGCTGGCCGCGCCGGTTGAGCGACATCAACGCCGTCTCCAGCTTGTCGAAGCCTTCCGACAATTCGCGCAGCGCGTTGGCGGTCGCGGGATTGAGCGCGAGCTTGCCGTTCTTGCGGTCGAACAGCGGCGTCTCCAAAAACCCTTCGAGCGAGCGTATCTGATGGCTGATCGCGGTCGGCGTGACGCACAGTTCCTCGGCGGCGCGGCTGACGCTGAGGTGTCGGGCCGCCGCCTCGAAGGCCCGCAGCGCGTTCAAAGGAATATAGCTACGCATCGTCGCTGGCTCCGGTTTTCCTCCTCCCTGTCAGCGCATCCGCCTTGGGCGCACGAGAGGCTGGCACGAAGCCGCCCGGCGCACGAGGTCAAAGATTTCGCGTAACGCCTCGCATTTGGGCGGCGCCGCGCGGTCTCAGCGCAACGCGCCCAGGTAGCGGAGCGCGTAGGCCTCATCGACGACCTCGGCGTATTTGGCGCTCATGTCGTAGAGATTGGCCTCGTGCGGTCCGGCCGCGCGGTCGCCGCAGGCGTCGCGCACGACGAGCGGAATGAAGCCGTGGCTCATGACGTCGATGCAGGTCGCGCGCACGCAGCCGCTGGTCGTCAAGCCGGTCAGCAGCACGGTGTCGATCCCCGCCGCCGTCAGCGTCGAGGCGAGCGACGTGCCGAAAAAGGCGGAGGGGTATTGTTTGGTGACGATGAGTTCGTCCGCCTCGGGCGTCAGGTCGCGCGGAAAGCCGGCGAGCGGGTGGCCGCGCTCGAAGCAGGCGGTGACGGGCGCCTTGCGACGGAAAATGCCGCCGTCGAAGCCGCCGGGCGTAACGACGACCTGCGTCAGGATCACCGGAACCTGCGCCGCCCGCGCCGCCGCGCGCACGCGCAGCGCCGAGGCGAGCGCCGCCTCGACGCCAGCATAGAGCGGCGAGGTCGGCTCGAAATAGGCCTCGCAGAAGTCGATCAGCAGCAGGGCCGGACGCCGTCCGGGTTCGAGTTGGTGATGAAAGCCCGCGCGGGCGTAGTTGAGGTCGAGATCCTCGCTCAAGCCGCCGCCGACAATTTGTTGGCGCGGCATTGCATCAGCGGCTGGATGTGCTGGCCGAAATTGTCGATGCCCTCCACGAAATCGTCGAAGGTGAGCATCAGGCCCTTGGTGCCGCGCGCCGCCGCCGCCTCGTCGAGCAGTTTGGCGACCGTCGCCCAGGAGCCGACGAGGGTTCCCATGTTGAAGTTCACCGCCTGATCCGGCAGGTTGATCGTCTTGGCGGTGCCGCTATCGGCGGCGGCCTTGTCCTGGCTGCCCTGGTCGGCCATCCAGAGCAGCGCGTCGACGTCGACGCCCGCTTTGTAGTTGAGCCATTTGGCCATCGCCTTCTCGTCGGTCTCGTCGGCGATGACCATGAACAGCACATAGGCGCCGACGTCGCGCCCGGTCTTGGCGGCGGATGCGACCAATTGATCGGTGGATTTGGAATGCGCGGTCGGCGTATTCACGCCCGCGCCGAGGATGAAATTATAGTCGCAATAGGTCGCCGCGAAGTCCATGCCGACTGGGCTCTGACCCGCCGCGACCAGTTCGATCTTGTGGGCGGGCTGCGGCTTCATGTGGCAGTCGGTCATCGTGAAGAACTTGCCCTTGAAGTTGGACGATCCCTTCTCCCAGAGATCCTTCATCACCTGCACATATTCGGTCGAATATTCGTAGCGGTGGCCGAAATAGGCGTCGCCCGGCCACATGCCCATCTGATCGTATTCGGCCTTGGCCCAGCCCGAGACGATGTTGATGCCGAAACGGCCGCCCGAAATCGAGTCGATGGTAGTCGCCATGCGCGCCACCATCGCCGGCGGCAGGGTCAGGACGGCGGTGGAGGCGAACAGCTTGATTTTCGAGGTGACGGCCGCGAGGCCCGCCATCAGCGTGAAGCTTTCCAGATTATAGTCCCAGAACTCGCTTTTGCCGCCGAAGCCGCGCAGCTTGATCATCGAAAGCGCGAACTCGAAGCCGTATTTTTCGGCGCGCTGCACGATCTCCTTGTTGAGGTCGAAGGTCGGCTTGTACTGCGGGGAGGTCGTCGAGATCAGCCAGCCGTTGTTGCCGATCGGAATGAAGACGCCCAGATCCATAATGCCAGCTCCTCACGGGTTGCCCGTCAGGGGTCTGCAAACCTGGCGCCAACCGGAACGACATGTCCGCACAAAGCTCACTCCGGCGTGGAGGTCGCGGAAGGCGTGAAGGTCATGGAATAGGAAAAGCGGTCGGCGGGCAGCGTGGTCTTCGACATCAGCAGCAGCCGGCCACCGGCCGCGTAGTAGCGACGGGTGATTTCCAGCGCCAGCGCTCCC
>JAJYAH010000272.1 GCA_021779635.1 Pseudomonadota bacterium
GACGATCTCGGTGCCGACTGGCCGGCGCTGATGGGGCTCGAGACCTTCCCGTTCGCCGAGATCAAGGTCGATCGGCAATTCGTCACCGGCTGCGCCAACGACCGGCTGAAGCGGACGGTGTGCCGTTGCATCATCGAGCTCGGCAAGGGATACGGCGCCCGGGTCGTTGCCGAGGGCGTCGAGGACCGCGCGGATTTTGTCGCGGCGAACGAGATGGGTTTCGACCTGGTCCAGGGCTATCTGTTCGGCAAGCCGATGGGGCTCAAGAAATTTGCGCGCTCGGCCCTGACCCATCCGGTGCAGGTCTCGAGGTGATGCCGATCAGCGGGCCGGCAATGCTTCACATCGGAAGTGCGCGGCGGGCGATGCCCACCGCCGCGGTTACGCCGCGCGCCGGCCGAGGCAGCGCTTCAATCCGGTTTTGCCAACGAGAATGCCGAACAGATCAGTCGAGCCGGCTGATCTGTTCCTCGGTCACCACGCGCTCGATGTTCTCGGTCTTGCTCTTGATGCGGTAGCGCGGGCGTCCGTCTGCCTCGATCGGCAGGCAGGTGACAATGGTATAGACACTGCGCTGCTTGACGACGGCGCGGCCCTGCGGCCCCTGAAGCTGGTGGTGGACGTCGTCGTTGATCGCGTAATTGTGGGCCATCGCGTGGGTTTCCGTTAAAGAAGGGCTTTTAGGCGCAACGGCCCCGCCGCGCAACACATCTGATTGGTTAATATGGCGGCAGCGGCGGCCGGGCCGCGGTCGCGCAGCCCCGCAGAAACAGCGCCGCGCAGCGGCGCGCCCGGGCTTCGATCTCGGCGCGCGACGGCAGCGGAACGCCGCCATAGATCGCGGCGCGCTGCGGTGCGGCGGCGACCATGCCGAGCAGCATGCCGGCGGCCTCCTCGACATTATCGAGTTCGATCCGTCCCCGCTGCTGCTGCCCCCGCAGCCAGCCCGCAAGCGCTGCCTGGGTGCGCTGAATGCCGTTTCTGTAGAAGGTTCCGGCGATATCCGAAGCCTTGCCGGCCTCCTGCAACACCATGCGCTGGAGCGCCACGACTTCGTCGTCGAGCGTGAGACCCGCACAGGCCATCAGCACGGCATAGAGCGCCTGTTCGATTTCGGGCTGATCGATGGCCTGCAGGTTGGCGTCGGAAAGGAACCGGTCGAGCCGGTCCGATACCATGCCCTCGAACAGCGTCGCCTTGTTGGGGACCAGACGATACAGCGTTTTGGTGGAAACCCCGGCCCGGCGGGCCACGGTTTCCATGCTGGTTGCGGCATAGCCGCTGCCGGCGAACTCGTGCCGGGCAGCCTCGTAAATGATCTGGCGGGTCTCATCGTCGGGGCGAACCTGTGGCCGGCCCCGGCAACGTCTGTCTTCCGGAGCGCCTTGACCGGCGCCTTGGGCCGCTTCCCGGCTGACGGGTTCAGGGATTTCCGGGAGCGATGTGATCCTGGCCATGCTTTTACATGATGCCTGTCATTCCATTGACAGTCCCAATCTAGGCTCTATTTTGGAAAATATCAAGTTTCCTAATTCAGCGCGAAGTTCCCCGCTCGGCCAAGCCAGCGAAGGCCATCAGGAGCAACCATCATGACCCGCCTTTCCACCGCCTTCGAGATCGAGCGTCCGGTTCCGGCCGACGACAGCGTCACGGAGCTGCTGCCCGCCGCGCCCGAAGTGGCCCTCGCCAACCCGCCGGCGCCGGTGGCGAGGCAAAAGTTCAATTTCCGCAAGCTATTGATGACCGGCGCGGCGGTCGCAGCCCTGGCCGGCGCGGTCTGGTATGGCTGGGATTATTGGACCGTCGGCCAGTATCTGGTTTCCACCGACGACGCCTATGTGAAGGCGGACAACACCACCATCGCCCCCAAGGTCTCCGGCTATCTGCGCGAGGTAAAGGTCGGCGACAACGAGCCTGTCACTGCCGGACAGGTGCTGGCCCGGATCGACGAGCGCGACTTTCAGGTGGCGCTTGACCAGGCGAAGTCCGATGTCGCGGCGGCCGAGGCCGCGATCGTCAGCAAGCAGGCCCAGCTCGGGGTTCAACAGGCGGTGATCGACGCCGCCAGGGCAACGATCGATGTCGACAATGCGACCGTCACCTTCGCCGCACAGGAAAACAAACGCTACACCGATCTGGCCGCCTCCGGTTATGGCAGCGTGCAAAACGCCCAGCAGGCGCAGTCGCATATCGCCGGCGCCAAGGCCGCGATCCAGCGCGACACCGCCAACCTCGCCTCGGCGCTGAAGCAGGTCGACCTGCTCAAGGCCGAGATCGCCCAGGCCACCGCGGCGCTGGCGCGTGCCAAGTCGGCGCAGAGTCAGGCCGAGCTCAATCTCGGCTACACCAGCATTGTCGCTCCGATCGACGGCATTGTCGGCAATCGCACGCTGCGCACCGGGCAGTTCGTGCAGGCTGGAACGCAACTGATGTCGGTGGTGCCGGTGGCCGGCGCCTATGTGGTCGCCAACTACAAGGAAACCCAGCTCACCCACGTGCGAGAAGGGCAACAGGTCGATATTGCCGTCGACATGTTCCCCGGCCGGACGGTCCACGGCCATGTCGACAGCATTGCGCCCGCCAGCGGCCAGGAATTCGCGCTGCTGCCGCCGGACAACGCCACCGGCAATTTCACCAAGGTGGTGCAACGCATCCCGGTCAAGATCGCGCTCGACAGCAGCAACGACGCATCGGTCGCGCTGCGTCCCGGCATGTCGGTGATTCCCACCATCGAGACCAGGTCGCAAGGCATCGCGTCCCAAGCCGGCGGCCACATCGCGGCAACCGCATCCAAGACAGCGAACAGCATTCCGGGAGGATCGTGCCATGTCCCATCGCACCCCGTCGGCCTCGATATCCCGGCTTCCGAGCTCTCGCGCCGGATCTGAGCGCGCCGCAGTCGATCCGAACCGCGCCAGCGTAACCACCTGGATCGCCGTGCTTGCGGCCATGATCGGTTCGTTCATGGCGATCCTCAACATCCAGATCACCAACGCCTCGCTGCTCAACATCGAAGGCGGCATCGGCACCGGCGTCGACAACGGATCGTGGATCTCGACGTCGTATCTGATCGGCGAGATCGTGGTGATCCCGCTCACCGATTATCTCAGCCGGGTGTTCTCGTTCCGCCGCTACATGCTGGCGAGCGCCGCGCTGTTCGCCGCGTTCTCGGTGGCCTGCGCCTTCACCCACGATCTGCCGTCGATGATCGCGATGCGGGGCCTGCAGGGATTCGCCGGCGGCGTGCTGATCCCGATGGCGTTCACGCTGGTGCTGACCAGGCTGCCGAAGCCGCAACAGCCGATCGGCCTTGCGGTGTTCGCGCTGTCGGTGACCTTTGCGCCGGCGATCGGACCCACTATCGGCGGCTATCTGACCGAGAACTACGGCTGGCAGACCATCTTCTTCGTCAACGTGGTGCCGACCGTGGTGATGCTGTCGGCGCTCTATCTGACGCTGGAGCGAACGCCGATGCAGTTCAAGTTGCTGAAGGAAGGCGACTGGGCCGGCATCGCCACCATGGCGATCGGGCTGTCGGCGCTGCAGACCGTGCTCGAGGAAGGCAACAAGGACGACTGGTTCTCGTCGCCCTTCATCCTGCGTCTGGCAGGGGTCGCGCTGGTCAGCCTGTCGCTGTTCGTCTGGATCGAGCTGACCATCGAAAAACCGCTGATCCGGCTGCGGCTACTGACCCGGCGCAATTTCGGCTTCGGCACCATCGCCATGACCATGCTGGGCTTCGCGCTGTTCGGATCGGTCTATATCCTGCCCGCTTATCTCGGCGAGGCACAGGGCTATAATGCCGAGCAGATCGGCGCCGTGCTGGCATGGACCGGGCTGCCGCAACTGGCCCTGATTCCGCTGGTGCCGAAGCTGATGCAGCGCTTCGACACCCGCTACATCGCCTTCACCGGCCTGATGATCTTCGCCTATAGCTGCTTCATGAACACGGCGATGTCGCCGGACTATGCCGGCGACCAGCTCTGGATTCCGAACATCGTCCGTGCCATCGGCCAGGCCATGGTGCTGACGCCGCTGACCTCGGTGACCACGGGCGATATCGCGCCGCAGGACGCCGCGGCGGCATCGGGCATCAGCAACATGTTCCGCAACCTCGGCGGTGCGATCGGCACCGCGGTGCTCGCCACCGTGATCACCAAGCGCGAGCAGTTTCACTCCAACATCATCGGCCAATCGGTGACGCTCGGCCGCGAGGAAGTGCGCAACCGGATCGCTGCGATGACCGACTTCTTCATGGCCCATGGCGTGCCGGATCCTGCGGCTGCGCATCAACAGGCCATCATCGCGCTCGGCAATAGCGTCAAGCGTCAGGCCCTGGTGATGGGCTTTTCCGATACCTTTGCGGTGATCGCCGGCGTGCTGGTGCTCGCGGCCATCGCGGTTTTGCTGACCAGGCGGACGCGAGCGGGCGGCGCGGCAGCGCATTGAACCCGGGAGGCACGTAGTCCGTTTGGCTGTGGCGTGACCATGCTGCAAGCGGGGCGTCGAGCGCTTGCGCGCCATTATTGCGCCCACGACTCTTGAGATCGCAGAGACGACCGCCGATAGTGTCGGATCGTCCTGAGGTGCATGATTCAAGCGTACAGTGGAGAATGACGCGGTTGATCCTGTTTAGGGGTTTCCGGCCTTTCAATCGCAAGGCGGCGATGCGTGATGTTTTTGCCGGCGTGAATCTGGCGTCCATGAACATCCCGCAAGTGCTGGGCTATGCACGGATCGCAGGCATGCCCGTGGTCACCGGGCTTTACACCGTGCTGATGCCGCTCGTTGCGTTCGCGGTGTTCGGTTCCTCCCGCCATCTTATCGTGGCCGCCGACTCGGCCACTGCGGTCATCTTCTCCAGCCCGCTGTCCCGCATGGCAGTCCCCGCCAGCGAGAAGTATGTCGCGCTGGTTGGCATGGTGGCACTGCTGACCGCCGGGCTTCTGTTTCTGGCGTGGATCTTCAAGCTCGGATTCCTCGCCGACTTCCTGTCGCGGACGGTGCTGGTCGGGTTTCTCACCGGCGTCGGATTTCAGGTCGGCATAGCGATGCTGGGTGACATGCTCGGTGTCCCGGTCAGTTCGCATGGCACGCTCGCCCAGGCATGGGAGATCGTCCAGGGCCTGCCGAGATCCAACCTTCCGACACTGGCCTTGTCCGCGCTGGTGGCAGGCAGCATCCTGCTCGGCAAGCGCATCGCCCCGCGAATTCCCCTTTCGCTGTTCGCGGTGGCAGCGACGATCGCGGCGAGTGCTGCGTTCCACTTCGCCGAACGCGGAATCGCGGTCATCGGTCCGGTTCCCGGGGGTTTGCCGGCAATCGGGCTGCCTGACGTGACCTGGAGCGAAGCCCTGACGCTGCTGCCGGTGGCCGCTTCATGCTTTGTGATGATCATCGCGCAAAGTGCGGCGACATCGCGGGCATTCGCCTTGCGTTACCACGAACGCGTCGAGGAGGACGCGGACATCCTTGGCCTGTCGGCGGCGAACGCGGCCGCTGCGGTGAGCGGAACGTTTGTGGTCAACGGCAGCCCCACGCAGACCGCGATGGCGGATCGCGCCGGGGCGCGCAGCCAGATCGCACAACTGGTATTCGCGGGCGTTGTGCTGCTGGTGCTGCTGTTCCTCACCGGCCCGCTTCAGTACCTTCCACGCTGCGTATTGGCCGGCATCGTATTCACGATCGCGACCGGGATGATCGACGTGACGGCCCTGCGCGATATTCGCCACGAAAGCCCGGGCGAATTTTATCTCGCCATCGTCACCGCCGCGGCCGTGATCGCGATCGGCGTCGAACAAGGCATCCTGCTGGCGATCGCCCTGTCGCTGTTCAGGCACGTGCGCCACAGCTACAACCCGCACACCATCATGCTGATGCCGAACGCAACCGGCCGCTGGGTTCCGATGCCGGCGGCCCCAGGCAAACAGACCGAACCAGGGCTGATCGTCTATCGTTTCAATTCGGATTTGTTTTATGCCAATGGCGGCCGTTTTGCCGATGAGGTGCGCTTGCTCGTGAAGCGCGCGCCGACGCCTGTGCGCTGGTTCATTGTCGATGCGGGCCCGATCACCGATATCGACTACTCCGCCGCGCAATCGGTGCGCGATTTGCTCGAAGATCTGTCGCGCCAAGGGGTTGGCATCATCTTTGCCCGCGTCAGTCCGTACCTTCGCTCCGATATGGACCGGCACCGGATCACGACGGCTATCGGCGAGACGCGGATTTTTGCAACCCTGCATGAAGCCATTACCGCGGTGCGCGACGATGTGCCGGGAGTTCGCCCTTGAGGCTTTTCGCTGCAGCCTCGGTTCCGATTGAACCGGATCATCGCGGGAAGTTCGCGGCGCCAGGCCGCAACGGATGGCAGAAGCAGAAAATCATGCGACCCCTCGACAACCCGTTCCGCACGAGGTTGTCACCCATGTCTTGGGTACGCGGTGTTGCCTATGTTTCCGGGCTGGACAACGTGCAGGGTGGCGGAGAGGGAGTCCTTTGGAATAAAGTCCGGGATAGTTCATTAGAGTCCGACTAGACCATTCTGATCAATGCTTTAGGTCAAAACGTCGTCCAACCAGATCCTGCGAAAACCCGTAAAATCCAAAAATTTATGTGGTATGGAATGTGGTATGGACCTGCCACGCAAGCACCCCCAAAAAGTTCTAACCTCAGTCCGGATCAACAGCCTTTCCAAGCCCGGTCGATACGGCGACGGCAACGGGTTGTACCTTGTTGTCGACCCGTCCGGCGCCAAACGCTGGATGCTTCGGACAGTGATCCACGGCAAACGCCGCGACATCGGTCTCGGCGGCCTGCGCCTCGTGTCATTGGCTGAAGCCCGAGCGAAGGCTCTTGAATACCGCAGGATCGCAAGGGAAGGCGAAGATCCGATCGAAGCGAGGCGCAAGGCCAGAACGACGGTTCCAACTTTTGCCGAAGCCGCTCAGAGCACCATGGAGCAGCATCGCTCGGGCTGGAAAGATGAGAAGCATCCGTCGCAGTGGATGAATACCCTGAAGGCCTACGTTTTTCCGGCGATGGGTCAGAAGCGCGTCGATCAGATCGAGACCTCCGACGTGCTCCGGGCGCTGTCGCCGATATGGTTGTCCAAACCGGAGACGGCACGCCGCGTGCGTCAACGTATCAAGACCGTACTGGATTGGGCGAAAGCGGCTGGTTACCGGACCGGCGACAATCCGGTGGAGGGCGTTAACCGGGGCCTCCCGCGACAGAACGAAAAGCGCACCCACTTCGCGGCGATCCCCTACGCCGACGTTCCGAAATTCGTCGGGAAGCTCCCCGGCGTCGCAACGAGTCAGTTCGCTCGCTTGGGTTTCGAGTTCTTGATCCTCACGGCAGCGCGAACGAACGAGGTGCTGAAGGCTGAATGGCCCGAGGTGGATTGGGACAAGGCCATCTGGACCATTCCAGCGGGCCGAATGAAGGCCGGACGAGAACACCGGGTCCCCTTGGCGCCACGAGCCTTGGCGGTGTTGCGCGCGGCTCAAGAAATCGGTGACGGTTCTCAACTGATTTTTCCAGGCCGTGGCGTTGGCGAGCCCATGTCGAATATGGTCTTCTTGATGATGTTGCGTCGGATGAGTGAATCCTTTACTGCGCACGGCTTCCGATCGGCCTTTCGCGACTGGGCGTCGGAATGCACGAACTTCCCACGCGAGGTCTGTGAGATGGCACTGGCACATTCAATCAAAGATAAGACCGAGGCTGCTTATCGTCGAGGCGATCTGTTTGCTAAGCGCGCTGAACTGATGGCAGCATGGGCTAGCTTCACGAGGGAGCAGGTAAATGGGCGAACAAAAAACATTGCGGCAAAGAGTTGACGAAGAGATTCCTAACTTTACGAGAATCTACGCCAGCTACGTCGCTGTGTACGAATCGAAGGCGAAAGACTCCGGACCGGACGATCCTTGGTCCTATGCGTTCGACATACCATACGAAAGTGAGGCTACATTATATCCCGCTGATCCATCCGAGCGTCATGACGTGGTTGTGAAAACCGTCTGCGAGATGGGCCTAGACGAGTGTCGTCTTGGCGGCACAATAATTAAAGACGATCGGATAAACAAAGCGTTGGATTTTGGATACCTTACGTTGGAGGATCTGGCGCCCTTGTATTCGTTGCCTTTGGCAGACCAAGAAGTCCATAAAATGGGGCCCATGATACGATTCAAGTTGGATCGTCGAGATCCCTTTTTTTGGCGAACATTGCTGGAGCTTTTCTGTCGCGCCTATAATTCCCGTGGACCCAGCGAGTGGCCGCTCGCGAAAAAAATCGACTTCGCATTAGACCTCCACGAAATTTGGCAAAAAAAGTTGGATCTAACTTGGCGCCCAGGAAGGGTGTTAGAGATACTGCGCAATGATGAGCCTTATAAATCCAAATATCCGGAGACCGGCAGAGGGGATAAGAAGCGAGCCGGAATC
>JAJYAH010000273.1 GCA_021779635.1 Pseudomonadota bacterium
CGGCTAGGACGCTGCGGCAGCCCGGCGATCAGCCGCGCGGCGCCGAAGACGATGGCGGTGCCGGCGCCGTCATCGGTGGCGCCGGTGCCCAGATCCCAGGAATCGAGATGTCCACCGATGAGAACAGTCTCATCCGGACGCTCACGACCCTTGATCTCGCCGACGACGTTCCAGGACGGCGCGTTCTCGCGAACCGTTGGTGTCAGCAGAAGCCGGATCCTCACCGGACCCTGCGCCGCCAGACGTTCGATCTGATCGGCGTCGGGGATGGCCAGCGCCGCCGCCGGAATCCGCGGCGCGCCGTCTTCGTAATTGAGGGCCCCGGTATGGGGCAGACGATGATTATCGGTACCAAGCGAGCGCAGCAGATAGGCGACGGCACCCCGTTTTGCGGCCTCGGAGGGACCATGCCGCCGGATCGGGTTAGCGGCGCCATAACCGCTGCCGTCCTGCGCCCGCACCATGCGCTGGGTCACGACGGCGATTTTGCCGTTGAGCGATCCCGGGGCAGCCGCAAGCAAATCGTCGTAGGTCCGGAAGAGCGCTATCTCGGCCTCAATGCCGTTGGCGTCCGTCGCGACCGAGCCGCCCAATGCGGTCACCGCGAGATGCTGCGGCACTGAACCGACGATCTCCGCGCTTTCGGCGCCGCGGATCCAGGCGGGGAAGGTAAATGGCTCGGAATGCACGTTCTCGAAGCCGGCTGCTTTCAGCCTGGCCTCGGCCCATGCGACCGCCCGTCGATGGGCGTCGGTGCCGGCCAGGCGCTGTCCGATCTCGGTGGTCAGCGATTCCACGAAATCGAAGGCGGCGGGATCGTTGAGCGCTCTCTGTCCGAGGCCCGATGCGGCGACGACCAACGAATTCGAAGGCGGCGCGTCGGTGGCACTCGTTGCGTTGGCGCTTGCGGCGAGGACAAACGCTGCGACAAGAATGCGCACTATCCGGCCCATCGAATTGCTCCTTCGCCAATTTATTATGATCTATACCGGTCCCTGTCGTCTTCAACCGCAAAGAAGCGACGGTCAAGTTCCGGATTGATCACTCGCAGTCCCGCCGGTCTGCTGCTCCCCTCAAAGCTGACGTCGGGCAACGGGGTTGATATTCTCGGAGCGGCCTACAGATTAGCTGCTTCAACCGGCGCCGAAAGGAATTGAACGACGAGCAAGATGCCAAGCGAGCTTGCAACATTCAGTCGGCGCGACCTGCTGTCCCTGATCGGAGCGGTTTCCGGCAGCGCAGCCATGTATCATGCGATGACGAGTCTGGGGTTTGCCTCTGATTCCGGGTACAAGGGTCCGATCAAACTCGATGGTGATCCCAAGGGCGCTTCCGTCCTGATCCTCGGCGCGGGGCTTGCCGGCATGACGGCCGCCCTGGAATTGCGCAAGGCCGGCTACAAGGTCCAACTCTTGGAATTCAACAGCCGGCCAGGCGGACGCAACTGGACCCTGCGGGGTGGAGATTCGTTCATCGAACTCGGCGGGTTCAAGCAAACCTGCGAATTCGAGCGGGGCCTTTACATCAATCCGGGCCCATGGCGAATTCCCTATCACCATCGCGCGCTTCTCGATTACTGTAAACGCCTGGGTGTCACGCTCGAGCCATTCGTCCAGCTCAATCATAACGCGTTTCTGCATGCGACCAGCGCGTTCGGTGGCGTTCCGCAGCGCATTCGTGACGTCAAGACCGACTTTCAAGGACAAATTTCGGAATTACTCGCCAAGGTGACGCAACAGGGCAAGCTTGATGACGCCGTATCGAAAGAGGATCGCGAGATCTTGCTGCAGGCGCTGAAGTCCTGGGGCGCGCTGGATCGCAACTACGCTTACAAGGCGAATCTCATCTCCGCTGATTTTCGCGGTTACGCCAAGGGTCCCGGTGGTGGCCTCGGCGCCACGCCGATCCCGGGCGAAGTGATCGATCTGTCGGATATCCTCAAGTCGCGGGTCTGGCGCTATCTGCAGTACTTTTCGCTGCATACGTTCCAGAGCACGATGTTTCAGCCGGTCGGCGGCATGGACGCGATCGGCAAGGCATTTGCCAGGGAAATCGGCGACGTCATTCAATACGACGCGAAGGTGACGCGGATCCAGCAGGACGACCACGGCGTCACGATCACCTATACAAACCCCAAGGCTCCGGCGACGACTCCGGCAGTGCCGCAACAGGTCAAAGCCGATTGGTGCGTTTGCACGATTCCGCTTTCCATTCTCAGCCAGCTTCCGGTCGACGTTGGCGATGCCATGAAGGCGGCCATTGACGCCGTCCCCTATTCAGGGTCGGTCAAGATCGGGTTGCAATTCAAGCGCCGCTTCTGGGAAGAGGACGAGGCGATCTACGGCGGCATCAGCTTGACCGATCTGCCGATCCAGCAAATCGCCTATCCGAACACCGGGTTCAATGGCACCGGCCGGGGCGTGCTTCTGGGCGCCTATCTTTTCGGCGGCCCGAACGCATACGAATTCACGTCGATGTCACCGGCCGAACGAGTAGCCCGCGCGGTCGAATTCGGCGCCCAAATCCATCCGCAATATCCTGCCGAATTTGAGAACGGCGTCGCCGTGGCGTGGCATCGCATGCCCTTTACATTGGGATGCGCCGGCAACTGGACCGACCAAGCGAGAGCGGAGCACTACGACAACCTTTGCCAGATCGACGGCCGAATCGTGCTGGCCGGCGAGCACGCATCCTGCATTCCGGCATGGCAAGAGGGAGCTATTCTATCGTCCCTTGACGCGATCACTCGGCTGCACGATCGCGTGGTCAAAACGTAAGGCAACGTCATCACAGAAGGATGTGGCGGCGTTAACCGGATGATGCAGGGAAATTCGAACCTTCGAGGAATTGGCTTCTTGGTGACGATGTTGGCGGCGTCTTGGCCGGTATCGTGCATGGCCCAGGCCCAGAGTAGCGGGTCCTCGGCAGCCGAGCCGGCGTTAAGCGCTGGTTTCGGATTCGTCGAGAAGAGCGGCGAGCAATTGTTTGCCGGTGTTTGTCAGGGCTGCCACATGTCCGACGGCAAGGGTGCGGCAGGTGCCGGAACATACCCATCGCTTGCGGGCGACAGAAATCTCGAAGCCAGCGGATATCCGGTTCACGTCGTCGTCAACGGGCAGCGCGGAATGCCGCCATTCGGATCGATGATGAGCAACGATCAGGTCGCCGCGGTCGTGAATTATCTGCGGACCCATTTCGGCAACGACTACCAGGATACGGTGACGGCCGACGATGTAAAAGCCGTTCGTCGATAGAGAATCGGCGCCGCGGATCGGGATTTTGATCGCTGGCACCCTAACCAAGGGATCAGAGCTGACCGGACGAAGCCGCTAGCAGTCGGGTGCAGGGCCGCCGCGCACGGAGCCGATCAAATGTCCAAAGGACGTGCTCTGGCCCGATCGCCGAAGGCCCCTGGCAGCGATTAATTTGCACGCTCGCGCATGCACCGCAAATAATGTTCGGCGTGCTGATAGTAATTCTCCGCGGCGATCAGGTCGCCTGCCTGGGTTTCGGCGCCGGCGAGGGCCAGGTAATGCTCATATTTCATGCGCGGGTCTTGAGGAGTTCTCGCATTAGGCCGGCCGAGCCCGGAAGTTCCGTTTCTCCGGAACGGCGGTCTTCGCGGCATGGCGTTGGTTACAATTTTCGCGTCCGGGCGCGCCTGTGCTGCGATTGATCTAGGTCTGGAAGGGGTTCTCATGTTGATCCATATGCCGCGGGGCGTTGCCATGGCGGCGTTCATTTTTTCGGGGGTGTTGTCGGGCGCGATAGTCAAGTCAAAAGACGCGCTGCCAATCGAACTTTCGATGGCTGCGCTGTCCATAGCTCGGCGCTGAATCAAATCTACAAGCGCTGGCCGAACGAACTCGACGACCATGACGTAGGGATGCAGAGAGGCGATTTCAAGTTGCCGGATAGACGCCATGACAGAACTGCTGACGGCGTGCAGAGCGTGCGCTCATCCAAAATGATAGGGCCCCGGTGCATCAGGGCATCGCGGGGCCCGTTAATCTTCGTCTTGCGAAGAATGTCTGGTAGGCACCAGTTTATGTTTCGAGGCGGCGCGCGCATGGCCTTTGCGGCTTCGCCTCGTGGATATGTTCAGATTGTCGGCGGCGCAATGACGGCTAGCAGCTGCTCTTCACCTCAACTTGCGCCGTGACCTCGCCTTCCAGCGAGATCAACGTCTGGTTCCTGGTGGCGTCATTCTCCTCACCAAGTGTGAATCTGCGGACATTTTGTCCGCGTTTGCTGCGCGTCGGCCCGACTACATGATCGGACCCCGGTGCCTGCGAAGCCCGGGCGAATGACCCACACGGCTTGACAGGTGCAGCATACCAAATGCTGCGGCAGATCTGCGGGGGGAGTCAAGGGTACCCGCGGAAATGGAACCTGCGACGTCAGCGCTCTTGCCCGCCGCCTGCAAAACTTTCACGCCCGGCCAACGCCTGGTATGCGCGATACGCAACAAGTCGCGAGCTTCCTGAAGGACTTTGAGCTTTTCCTCCCCACCTAGCGGCCTCAGCTGCCTGGCGATATGCAGTCCGGCATTCGGTTCCCATGTTCCGGCCCCGAACTGCGTCAGGGAAATTTTATGAAACCGTTGAGGAACATTAGCTTGGTGTGGTCATTCCAAACAAAGCAGGATGTGAAAGGCAAGCGCATACATTTGCCGCATCGGCCGATAGTGCAGACGCATCGGCCCACATGAAGGTGTCCGCCAAGAATGCGCCGTTCAGTTTGTGGGGCGGGTGCTCATACTGCAACCAACAGGACAAGAACGATCCGGGCATGAGAGTGAGCGAAGCCGTGACGCGCGATGCTTCAGCAAGTTGGGCGATATCCGGGGCGCTGACGAAAAATTAAGCAGGCTCTCACGTCCATGTGAAGAGAATACCTAGATCGGCTGAAGGGCAAAAGCAGGAGCAACACATGAAGCTGAACTCAACACAAGTAGACCAGACCTTGAGCCAATTCCATGCCGAGGTACTTCCGGACAGCCATCCCGCCGTCCGCCAACTGAACGACTTGTTCGGGGAACATACGTTCTTTCTCGATGGCAGCGGCCTCAACGTCCTGGAGCCTACCGAAATGCCTGAAAAAGAAGTTCAAGCTGGTGAAATTGTCAGCCTTGCCAGCTGGAGCGATGCGACCCTGACGAGTCTGAGGCCGCACGAACCCGAACCGACTGGCGTCGTTGTCGTCCTTGAATCCAGACACTGACGCTCTCCAGTCTGACAGCCGCCATGCCATGTGCCCCGCAGAGGTCGGCATGGCGGTGTTGAGCGTGGAGCGATCCTGCAGTCGGTAGCCAAATGTTCTGGTGTTCCGTCCGAATGGTGCTGGGAGCTGATAAAGTCCCGGACGTGCTGAGCAGTTGCACGGCATCCCAATCGGAACTGGGTCACGCCGGAGCGGCAAGTGCATTCGGTGATCTGGAGGAACGGGAGGGAGATCGATCCCGAGATAGAAGCCGGCTGCCCCGTAAAGCATCCCTGGACAGCCGTTGACAAAGGTCAAGTCGAACGATGCGCCCTACCGGGCGGGTAACGCGGCGGCAAACCTTAAGCTCGGCTTGCCGGCTTTGACCACACGCGCCGTCTGGGAGTACTGATCGCCGGCCCTGAAATGGGCCGCGATTCCAAAGCTGGCAATTCCGATACTTGCCGCCAGCGCAACGACTACGACTTTCAGATGGGTCGTGCGATCCGCGCTGTAAATCGAATAGTTCATCAACGCCTCCTCGCGCTTCCATGGTTTCAGAATTGGGACGCCCGATCTTTGTAGAAGCCTTTCAAGCGTCCATGCTGCGTAGGCGCTGACGGTTGCGCAGGACGATTTGGCGAGCACCGGAAAACCCGAGCACACCTTCGCTGTGCAGTTGCGAGAGCGCCCGCGAGACGGTCTCAAGGGTCAACCCCAGATAATCGCCAATATCCCTGCGGCACATCGGGAGCGCCATCATGCCCGTTACCGCCAGACGGCGGTCCATCTCCAGAAGAAAGCTGGCCACGCGCTCCATTGCGCTTTTGCGGCCGAGAAGCAGCATATGGTCTTCGGCGTGCCGAAGTTCGCCGGCGGTCATCGACCAAAGGCTGCGGGCCACTTCGACGGTGATTCCGGCCGCCTGCTCCAGGCTCCGCCGCTTCACGAGGCGCACGGTGGTGTCAACGATGGCCTCCGCCGTGAGGCGGTGCGCCGGCCCCGACTCCAATCCGAACACGTCGCCGGGAAGGTAAAACGCGCCAATCTGGCGCCGGCCGTCGGAAAGCAACTTGTAGCTCCGAACCGAGCCGCGAATGACCTGGTAGACATAGTCGGAAGGTTCGTCTTCCCCGTAAATTTCCTCGTCCTTTTTGTAGGAGAATTCCGTCGCCACAAGGCCCGCTTGACCGGCGACCATGTGAAACTGGTCGTGGGCGGGGAGGGCTGCTGGGCTGACTTTGCCGGCAATGACGGAAGCACTGATTGATTGGGTGAGCATGTGCCATCTCCTGCGTGCCGGGTTGATGGCTAATTCCTAGTTGACATGACGAGGCTTCGATATTTCGCGTCTTATCTTAGGGAAGGCGCCTTAAGTACTTAACCGGAGGCTCCGTTCTGCTGTAAGCGAGCTTCGACACTTGGCATGAAACTTCCTTACAACCGCAAAAATCCAGCCAACTGCACGGGGCAGGTCACCTTGTGCCGGGTCGCCCGATAAGACATGCTTCTGTTTCTGAAGGGAAATGATCGGCAAAAGCGTCTGTCAATTGGGCGACATAATCTCTTTCGGGGATCCAGTTTCGGTGTCTTTTGAGGCCTCGATGCCCAGCGCAATTCCGGCGAATGCCGCGATTTGGAGAGTGGCACTTCCTAACCGGGTGTTTGCACTCATCGCTGCTGCCCTGGCGCTGGCTATTCTGGCAGCCCTGGCTTTGTCCTTGAATTTGTCGCGCCTCAAAGAAGGTTTCAACTGGGTCCAGCATACAAACGAAGTGTTGCGCGAAATTTCTGCGGTGGAGCGCGCCCTGCTGGAAACAGAATCGGCAGAGCGCGGCTACCTGTTGGATGGCGAATGATCCAGTGGTCTATGTCATCGACGATGATGACGCGGCGCGGGATTCGCTCGCGTTTCTGCTTGGTAGTGCTCAATTCGTGGTCAATGCCTATGACTCTGCAAAGGCGTTCCTCGATGCGCTCCCGACACTTGAGCCAGGTTGCGTCATCAGCGACATCAGGATGCCGGAGACCGACGGCTTGGAACTCCTGAAACGTCTGAAAACCCGGAATATTGGATGGCCAATTGTCCTCATCACGGGGCACGTCGATTTTCCGTTGGCGATCGAAGCTATAAGGCTTGGGGCCGCAGACCTCATCGAGAAGCGCTACGATGCCGACGCACTATTTGATGCAGTGCGGATTGGACTTAACCCGGTCGAAAATGTAGTCCCCCAGCCCAAGAAGGCAAAAATTGAGGAGAACATCGCGACCTTGTCCGGCCCTGAGCGTCTGGTCCTGGATGCCGTCGTCGCCGGGCACCCCGGTGAGATTGTCGCTGAACGGCTCGGCATCAGCAAACGTGGTGTGGAAGTACATCGGGCCAATATCATGACCAAATTGCATGCGGAAAGCCTGTCCCAGCTTGTGCGCATGGTAGTCATTGCCACCACTTAAGTCGACGCGGCGCGCGACGGCGCGAAATAGAACGTGTGGCTTGACTTATATCAAGCGAATCCCAGCATTTTTGTGGTTGATGATCTTTCAACCTAACGATTGGGGTGCGATTGTGATTCAGCCTTGCTCGACGGATAACGCAGGGCGCGTTCTTTTGGTGCTCGACGACGACGCCGCCGTCCGGGAGTCTCTCAAATTTTCTCTTGAGATCGAAGGGTTCGAGGTCCGCGACTATGCGTCGGCCCATGAATTGCTTGATGACAACAGCCTGCCAGCGTTCAGCTGCCTGATCGTCGACTATCACATGCCCGAGATGAGCGGCCTGGAGGTGATTGACAGGCTGCGTGAGAAACGAAAGCGGCTGCACGCAATCCTCATCACCGGCCATCCCGACCAAAGCATACGGGACGGCGCCGCGGCTGTTGGCGTCCCCATCGTCGAAAAGCCGTTTCAGAGGGGCGCATTGACCGACTGCATTCACAAAATGCTGGCCACAGCGAACGAAGAATAGAGGTCTCTCTGGCCTTTTCCTGACTGTCCGGTTCTCGCCAACAGTTGCCCGAGGGGTATGCATTGATGAAAGAACTGGCCCTGGCGAAGGTCTATCAATTGCTGGAACCGGGCCCGGTCGTGCTGCTGACCACCACCCTTGACGGCCGCGCCAACGTCATGACGATGTCCTGGCACATGATGGTCGAGTTTGAGCCGCCGCTGATTGCCTGCGTGGTCAGCAGCGCCGATCACAGCTTCGCGGCGCTGCGGGCGACAAAGG
>JAJYAH010000274.1 GCA_021779635.1 Pseudomonadota bacterium
CTATCTGCTCGAGGTGATCAACGACATCCTGGACATGTCGAAGATCGAAGCGGGCCGCATGAAGCTCGACATGGAATCGCTCGATCTGTCGAAGACGCTGGCGGAATCGCTGCGCGTGATTTCCGGACGTGCCGACGACAAGCGACTGGTGCTCGATGCGGATATCGAGGGCGCCATTTCGGTGGTGGCCGACCGGCGCGCGATCAAGCAGATCATCGTCAACCTGCTGTCGAACGCGGTCAAATTCACCCCCGATGGCGGCAGGGTGGTGGTCCGCAGCCGGTTGCGCAGCGATTGCATCGTTCTCACGATTGCCGACACCGGCATCGGAATCGCGCCGCAATCGCTGCTACGGCTCGGCAGGCCGTTCGAGCAGGTCGAGAGCCAGCTCACCAAGACCTATCACGGCTCGGGACTGGGATTGGCGATCGCCCGATCGCTCACCAATCTGCATGGCGGATCGATGCGGCTGCGCTCAAGGCTCGGCACCGGCACCGTGGTCTGCGTGTCCTTGCCGCGCGACGCGCGGCTCACCAGGGCGAACACCTCGGCGGCTGCTTAGCCCTCAAGAGGATCCGGATCATTTGACCAACTTGCATCGGCTTGCTTTTGCTTCAGATAGATTTCCCGTCTGAGGTGCGCTCGGAATTTAGGTCGCCTTCCACGCCTTCGTTGAGAATTGCTCTCGACATACCAGCGGACCGCTCAGCGATCCAGCGTCGGCGCGACTTCGCGCGCGATTTGCGCGAGTGCGGCGATCAGCGGCGTCAAGGGGTCGCGTTGCGGAACCACCAGCCCGACGCTGTAAGTCACGGTGGGATCGACGATGGGAATCGTCCGCACGGCGTCCGACAGGCCCAGCGTCCGCGCCAGCCTGGCCGGCATCACGCTGGCCCAGCGTCCCGTCCGCACGTGGGTGTAGAGAACGATGATCGAATTCGAGGTCAGCGTCGGTGTCGCCTCGGCGCCGACCGATTTGAGCGCGCGGTCGATGATGCGGCGGTTCTGCATGTCCGGCGTCAACAGGCACAGCGGCACCTGCCCCACTTCCTTCCAGGTGACCTGCTCCCGGTCGCCGAACATGCTGTCCGGTGAGGTCAGCAATACATAGTTTTCATTGTAAAGCGGGATCGAGCGGACTTTGCCGAGCGGCTCGTTTTCCAGGTAGGTCAGGCCGGCATCGACCTCCAGATTTTCCAACAGGCCAAGCACCGCGATGGACGTGCAGGAGACGATACGAAAACGCACATTGGGATGCCGGGCCCGGAATGGCGTGGTGAGGGAGGCGACCATGCCGAGCGCAGTCGGGATCGCGGCAATTCCGATCTCTCCGGAAAGGCCATCCTTGAGCGTTTTGATCTCCTGGCGCATCGCGCGGGCATCGCCGACGATGCGGCGCGCCCAGTCCAGCGTCCGCTCCCCTTCGGGCGTAAAACCCTGGAACCGCGAGCCGCGCTGCACCAACATGACGCCGAGCATTTCCTCGAGCTGCTTCAGGCTGGTCGACATCGTCGGCTGGGTCACGCCACAGGCCTCGGCGGCGCGTCCAAAGTGACGTTCCTTAGCCAGCGCCAGCAGCAGTTCAAGCTTTTCGATCAAAAAGACGCCTCTCTTTTGCGCTTCGGCAACGAATACCACGGTCCCCGCCGGAAACAGGTAAAAAGCCGCATGAAAAAGGGGCCGCCATTGCCAGACTCATACACATTCGATTTTCAAATCGCTTGATCTAATATTGTTATTGATCGGCTTTCCGTATTGCAGCATGAGACAGCTTTATTGATATCTGGATCGATTCCAGTTCTCATGAGTTGGTAATAAGCCTCTGATAGAGAAGGCGTATGATGCCAACTTATGAGCCATGGGATGCCGCCCGCGGCGCCGAAATCATCACCGAGCACACTAACGTTGAAGGGGCGACGCTGGTGATCCTGCACGCGCTGCAAGAAGCCTTCGGTTATGTGCCGGAGCCCGCGATTCCCATGATCGCGTCCGCGCTGAATTTGTCGCGCGCCGAGGTCTATGGTGTGTTCACCTTCTATCATGATTTCCGGCACCAGCCCGCCGGCCGCCATGTGCTGAAACTATGCCGCGCTGAAGCCTGCCAGGCCGCCGGCGGCGATGCGCTGGCGGCGCGCGCGGAAGCCAAGCTCGGCATCGCCATCGGAAACACCACCGCCGACGAGCGGGTGACGCTGGAGCCGATCTATTGCCTCGGTCTGTGCGCCACCGCGCCGTCGGCGATGCTGGATGGGCGCCTGATCGGACGGCTGGATGAAGCGCGCATCGATGCGCTGGTCGCGGAGGCGCAGCGATGAACCTTCGTATTTTCGTTTCATGCGATGCGGGCGCCGTTGCGGTCGGCGCCGATGAGGTCGCGCTGGCGCTGGAGCAGGCCGCCGGCAAGCGCGGCGCCGGCATCAAGATCATCCGGACCGGCTCGCGCGGGCTGTACTGGCTGGAGCCGATGATCGAAGTCGCGACGCCCAAAGGGCGCGTCGCCTTCGGGCCGGTGACCGCGGCCGACACTGCTTCCGTGCTCGAGGCCATGATATCCGATGGCACCCATCCGCTGCGGCTGGGCATCACCGACGAGATCCCCTGGCTGAAGCGGCAGACCCGCCTCACCTTCGCGCGCTGCGGCGTGATCGATCCGCGCTCGGTCGAGGACTACCGCGCCCATGACGGCTACAAGGGCCTTGCGCGCGCGCTGACGCTGGGTTCGGAGGCGATCCTTGCCGATGTCACGGCGTCCGGGCTGCGCGGCCGTGGCGGCGCGGGTTTCCCGACCGGCATCAAGTGGAAAACCGTGGCGCAGACCAGCGCCGACCGGAAATACATCGTCTGCAACGCCGACGAAGGCGACAGCGGCACGTTCGCCGACCGCATGATCATGGAAGGCGATCCCTTCGTGGTGATCGAAGGCATGACGATCGCGGGCGTCGCGGTCGGCGCCACCAAGGGCTACATCTACATCCGCTCGGAATATCCGCACGCCATCGTGGCGATCAATGCCGCGATCGCCACGGCCAGACGCGCCGGCTATCTTGGCGCGCGCGTCAGCGGCTCCGCGCACAGCTTCGATCTCGAAGTCCGGGTTGGCGCAGGCGCCTATGTCTGCGGCGAAGAGACCTCGCTCCTGGAAAGCCTCGAAGGCCGCCGCGGCATCGTTCGCGCCAAGCCACCGCTGCCGGCGCATAAAGGCCTGTTCGGCAAGCCGACCGTGATCAACAACGTGCTGTCATTCGCCGCGATCCCCTTCATCCTCGCCGGCGGCGCGAAAGCCTACGCCGATTTCGGCATGGGCCGCTCGCGCGGCACGATGCCGATCCAGCTCGCGGGGAACATCAAGCGGGGCGGATTGTTCGAGGTCGCCTTCGGCATCACGCTTGGCGAACTGGTGGACGACGTCGGCGGCGGCACCTTCACCGGACGTCCGGTACGCGCGGTGCAGGTCGGCGGCCCGCTCGGCGCCTATTTCCCGCGCGAATTGTTCGATACCCCGTTCGACTACGAGGCCTTCGCCGCGCGCGACGGCCTGATCGGCCATGGCGGCATCGTGGTGTTCGACGACAGCGTCGACATGTCGAAGCAGGCGCGTTTCGCCATGGAATTCTGCGCCATCGAATCCTGCGGCAAGTGCACGCCCTGCCGGATCGGCTCGATCCGCGGCGTCGAGACCATCGACAAGATCCGCGCCGGCGAACGGGTGCCGGAGAACATCGCCGTGGTCGAAGACCTCTGCAACACCATGAAATTCGGCTCGCTCTGCGCGCTGGGCGGCTTCACGCCCTACCCCGTGATGAGCGCGCTGAAACATTTCCGGGAAGACTTCGGCCCGGCGCCGACACGCCTGCAGGCCGCGGAATAAAAAGGACGATTGCCATGTCGCTGATCCAGGAAACCGATTTCGGCACACCCCGCTCCAAATCCGAAACCATGATCACGCTGACCATCGATGGCCAGAGCATCACGGTGCCCGAGGGCACCTCGATCATGCGCGCGGCGATGGAGGCCGGCACCCAGATTCCGAAGCTCTGCGCCACCGACATGGTGGACGCGTTCGGCTCCTGCCGCATGTGCCTGATCGAGATCGAGGGCCGGGCCGGCACGCCGGCTTCCTGCACCACGCCCGCGATGCAGGGCCTCGTGGTCCACACCCAGACCGAGCGGCTGAAGAAGCTGCGCAAGGGCGTGATGGAGCTCTACATCTCCGACCATCCGCTGGACTGCCTGACTTGTGCGGCCAACGGCGACTGCGAATTGCAGGACATGGCGGGCGCGGTCGGCCTGCGCGACGTGCGTTACGGTTACGGAGGCGAGAACCATGTCTTCGCCAAGTCCAATGGCGCGGCCAACGCCGCCTGGATGCCAAAGGACGAATCCAATCCATATTTCACCTATGAACCCTCGAAGTGCATTGTCTGCTCGCGCTGCGTCCGCGCCTGCGAGGAAGTGCAAGGCACCTTCGCCCTGACCATTTCCGGCCGCGGCTTCGAGAGCCGGGTTTCGCCCGGCATGAGCGAGAGTTTCCTCGGCTCCGAATGCGTCTCCTGCGGCGCCTGCGTGCAGGCCTGCCCCACCGCAACACTCACGGAAAAGTCCGTGATCGAAATCGGCCAGCCCGAGCACTCCGTGGTGACGACCTGTGCGTATTGCGGCGTCGGCTGCGCCTTCAAGGCCGAAATGCGCGGCGAGGAAGTCGTCCGCATGGTGCCGTACAAGGACGGCAAGGCCAATCGCGGTCATTCCTGCGTCAAGGGCCGTTTCGCCTGGGGCTACACCACCCACAAGGAGCGCATCCTCAATCCGATGATCCGCGAGAAGATCACCGACCCGTGGCGCGAGGTGTCATGGGACGAGGCGTTCAACCATGCGGCTTCCGAGTTCAGGCGGATTCAGGCGAAGTATGGCCGTACGTCCATCGGCGGGATCACGTCGTCGCGCTGCACCAACGAAGAAACCTATCTGGTGCAGAAGCTGGTTCGCGCCGGCTTCGGCAACAACAATGTCGATACCTGCGCCCGCGTCTGCCATTCGCCGACCGGTTACGGCCTTGCCACCACCTTCGGTACCTCGGCAGGCACACAGGATTTCGATTCGGTCGAAGACACCGACGTGATGATGATCGTCGGCGCCAATCCGACCGATGCGCACCCGGTGTTCGCATCGCGCATGAAGAAGCGTCTGCGCGCGGGCGCCAAACTGATCGTGCTCGATCCGCGCCGCATCGACATCATCCGCTCCGCGCATGTCGAGGCGCAGCACCATCTGCCGCTGTTACCCGGCACCAACGTCGCCGTATTGACCGCGATGGCCCACGTGATCGTTACCGAGGGTCTCGTCGACGAGGCCTTTGTGCGCGAGCGCTGCGACTGGAGCGAGTTCCAGGATTGGGCGCAGTTCGTCGCGCTGCCGAAAAACAGCCCGGAAGCGACCGCGATGGTGACCGGCGTCGATCCGAAGGAATTGCGCGCCGCGGCGCGATTGTTCGCCACCGGCGGCAACGGCGCGATCTATTACGGCCTCGGCGTCACCGAACACAGCCAGGGCTCAACCACCGTCATCGCGATCGCCAACCTGGCGATGGCGACCGGCAATATCGGCCGCCCCGGCGTCGGCGTGAATCCATTGCGCGGCCAGAACAACGTGCAGGGTTCCTGCGACATGGGCTCGTTCCCGCATGAATTCTCGGGATACCGGCATGTCGGCATCGATTCCGTTCGTGAATCATTTGAATCGTTCTGGCACGTCAGCCTGGACAAGGAACCCGGTCTGCGCATTTCAAATATGTTCGACGCCGCCGTCGACGGCACCTTCATGGGGCTTTACGTGCAGGGCGAGGACATCCTGCAGTCCGACCCCAACACCAAGCATGTTGTGGCGGCGCTGTCGGCGATGGAATGCGTGATCGTGCACGATCTCTTCCTGAACGAAACCGCCAACTACGCCCACATCTTCCTGCCGGGTTCGACCTTCCTCGAAAAGGACGGCACCTTCACCAACGCCGAGCGCCGTATCCAGCGCGTGCGCAAGGTGATGACGCCGCGCAACGGCTTGGCCGATTGGGAAGTGACCATCCGCCTCGGCGAGGCGATGGGCTATGAAATGAAGTACAATCATCCTTCCGAGATCATGGACGAGATCGCCGCCCTGACGCCGACTTTCGCCGGCGTTTCCTATGCCAAGCTCGACGAACTCGGCTCGGTGCAGTGGCCCTGCAACGAGAAGGCGCCGGAAGGTACCCCGGTGATGCACATGGATGGCTTCGTGCGCGGCAAGGGCAAGTTCGTCATCACCGAATATGTCGCCACCGACGAGCGTACCGGTCCTCGCTATCCGCTGCTGCTGACCACGGGCCGCATTCTCAGCCAGTACAATGTCGGCGCGCAGACCCGCCGCACCGACAATATCATCTGGCACGAGGAAGACCGGCTGGAGATACACCCGCACGATGCCGAGCAGCGTGGCGTGCGCGACGGCGACTGGGTCCGGCTCGCCAGCCGCGCCGGCGAGACCACCTTGCGCGCGCTGATCACCGAGCGCGTGGCACCGGGCGTGGTCTACACCACCTTCCACCACCCGGACACCCAGGCCAACGTCATCACGACCGAATATTCCGACTGGGCCACCAGCTGCCCGGAGTACAAGGTCACGGCGGTGCAGATCTCGCCCTCGAACGGTCCTTCCGAATGGCAAAAGGCCTATGAGGAGCAGGCCCGCCATAGCAGGCGCATCGCCGCAACCATCGAAGCAGCGGAGTAGCCGTGCACGAGCCGGTTCGCACCGTTGTTCGCAAGGTCTGGCGCGACGGCCGCGCCGGCGAAAGCGCGCGCATGATTCCGGAAGAGACCGCGCTGGCGCTGACCTACAATGGCGGCACCTATGCCGTGATGATGGGCACGCCGCAGGATCTCGAGGACTTCGCCATCGGGTTCAGCCTGAACGAAGGCATCATCCAGGGCCTCGACGATATCGAAACGCTCGATGTCGTGAGTCTTGATGAGGGCATGGAATTGCGGATGTGGCTGGCCCAATCCAGGGCGGACCGGCTGAGCGAGCGGCGGCGGCACATCGCAGGTCCCACCGGCTGCGGCATCTGCGGTATCGATTCAATCGCCGAGGCCATTCGGCCGGCTGCGGTGGTGGCGCCGGGCCGGTCGTTTTCGCCGCGAGAAATCACGGCGGCGATACAGAGCATCCCGCCGCTGCAAGCGATCAATATCGTGACGCGCGCGGTGCATGCCGCGGCGTTCTGGACGCCGGCAGCCGGCATCGTCGCGCTGCGCGAGGATGTCGGCCGTCACAACGCGCTCGACAAGCTCGCCGGCGCACTGGCGCAGCAAAAGGTTGCCGCCGGCGACGGCATGGTTCTGCTGACCAGCCGGGTCTCGGTCGAAATGGTGCAGAAGACCGCGGCGATGGGCGCGCCGTTGATGGTCGCCGTCTCGGCGCCGACGGCGCTGGCGGTGCGAATGGCTGACGCCGCCGGCATCACGCTGGCCGCGATTGCGCGTGCCGACGGGTTTGAAGTGTTCACGCATCCTGGCCGGATCGCGGCCGAGATCGCCGTCCAGGGAGCCGCTGCCCATGTCGCCTGACCGGCTGATCTATATGGCCAACCAGATTGGCAAGTTCTTTGAGAGCCAGGGCCACGACAAGGCAGTGCCGGGAATTGCCGACCACATCCGGAAATACTGGGAACCGCGGATGCGTTCGGCGATCTTTGCGCATCTCGACGCCGGTGGCGCCGGGCTCGATCCGGATGTGCGGGACGCGCTCGAGACGCTGAAGAGCGCGCAGACGCAGCCCTAGAGCGAGATGGCTTTTCCTCGAATTGCCATCTCGCTCTATCTTTTTGTTCGAGCATGATCTTTTTCGGAAAACCGGTACCCACTTTTCCGGACCATGCTCTAAGATCAGAGCCATTAGATCCGCGAATTCGATATCATCATCACCGTGAGCCGGATGGATTGATTTTGCGGCCTGCCGGCGCAGGTTCCCCACGCCGCAGACTTGACAAGTGAAGGCAGGGGATGATCTAGAAATATTCTAAATTGACCGATCACAGAAAGCGTTATGTGCGGATGAGCCTTTGGCAGGTCTGCTTACGTGGCATTGAAGCCGTGCGGCGGCAGGAGTGACAAGGCCAAGCGGAGCTTTGATGGGCCGGAGAGTTTCAGTAGCCGCCGCCATTTTTATTCCTTTCTTCACCGGCACCGCATTCGGCGCCGATCAGGTCCATGACGAGATACAGGTCTACAACGCCGAGATCGCTGGCGTTGGGCAGTGGACGTATGAACAGCATCTGAACTATGCCGGCATCGGGCAAAACCAGCCGGTGGTGCCGGGCGGTTTTTCATCCAACCATGCCCTTCAAGGCACCCCGGAATTCGCGTATGGCCTCACCGACTGGTGGGAA
>JAJYAH010000275.1 GCA_021779635.1 Pseudomonadota bacterium
TCCTGGCTCAATCTCATCGAGGGCTTCTTCTCCAAGTTCGCCCGCTCAGTCCTGCGCCACATCCGCGTCACATCAAAACAGGAACTCAAGGACCGTATCGTGGCCGGTATCGACGACGTCAATCGTCACCCCGTCATCCACACATGGTCCTACAAGCTCGCCGAGGCCGCCTGATATGATTCGAACCACGAAAACGCTGACCTAGGGCGGCTGATCGGGCATTCTCTTCACTGCGAGTCGGAGCGCGTCGCCTCGTTGGCTCAGCTGGTGCACCAAAAGACCGCAGGCAATCCATTTTTTGCCATTCAATTCGTTTCTTCGCTTGCCGAAGAGGGGTTACTCACCTTCGATCACGCCAAGTCGCAATGGCACTGGGACCTGAATCGGATTCACGCGAAGGGTTACACCGATAATGTGGTGGACCTGATGGTGAGGAAGTTGAACCGCCTACCCGCCGAAACCCAGAAGGCATTGCAGCAGCTTGCCTGTCTTGGCAGCAGCGCGGAGTTTGCCCTGCTTACGATGGCTTACCAGGACTCAAAGCAGGAAATGCATCGCAAACTTTGGGAAGCGGTCCGAACAGGTCTCGTTTTCCGCTCTGAAAATTCTTATAAGTTCCTACACGACCGCGTCCAGGAAGCGGCCTATTCATTGATCCCCGAAGAGTTACGCGCCGAGGTCCATCTCCGAATAGGAAGGTTGCTCGCGGCCCATACCCCTCCAGAACGGAGGGACGAAACCATTTTCGAGCTTGTCAATCAGCTCAACCGTGGCGCGGCCTTGATCACCTCGCGAGGAGAACGCGAGCAGCTGGCCGAGCTCAACCTGATCGCGGGCAAGCGCGCGAAGGCTTCTACGGCCTACGCTTCGGCGCTCAAGTATCTCGTCGCTGGCGCAGCACTGTTGGTGGACGGTTCTTGGGAGCGCCGGCATGACCTCGTCTTCCCGCTGGAATTGCAGCGGGCTGAATGCGAGTTCCTAACGGGCGCGCTGGAGGTAGCGGAGGAGCGCTTGGCGGCACTTGCAACGCAGGCTGCGAGTACGGTCGAACGCGCGACCGCCTCGTGCTTGCGCATAGATGTGTACACGACTCTCGGTCAGAGTGACCGCGCGGTCACCGTTTGCCTCGATTACCTCCGACATGTGGGCGTCAACTGGTCGCCGCATCCGACCGAAGAGGAAATGCGACACGAATACGAGCGGATCTGGGCCCAGTTGGGAAGTCGCACGATCGAGGAGCTCGTTGAGCTGCCCTTGATGACCGACCCCGCCTCCCTCGCATCGCTCGATGTGCTAACCAAGGTCTTTCCTGCTGCCTTGTATACGGATGCGAACCTGTATGCGTTGGTCATCTGCAGGGCGGTCAATCTCAGCCTCGAGTGGGGCAACTGCGACGGTTCATGTGTCGCCTATGTGAGGCTTGGCATGGTCGCTGGACCGCGTTTTGGCCACTACGAGACCGGATTTCGCTTCGGCCAGCTCGGCTTGGAACTGGTCGAACAACGCGGATTGACGCGCTTCCAGGCCAGGACCTTGGAGACTTTCGGTCTCATCATGCCCTGGACGCGACCTGTCCGGGCTGGCCGTGATCTCCTGCGTCGCGCGTTCGAGGTTGCGACGCAGACCGGTGACCTCACTGTGGCGGCGTACAGCTGCGACATCATGAACACGAACCTGCTCGTGGCGGGCGATCCGCTCGTTGAAGCGCAACGTGAAGCCGAGCTTGGTCTCGCATTTGCACAGAGGGCGCGTTTTAGTCCCAACATTGACGTCATCACCGCGCAGCTAGCGCTGATCCGGACGCTGCGTGGCCTGACGCGGACATTTGGTTGCTTTGAGGATGGGCAGTTCGATGAGCTCAAGTTCGAGCTCCATGTGTCAAGTAACCCGGCTTTGGCGCTGCCTGAGTGCTATTACTGGATCCGAAAGCTGCAAGCGCGCTTCTTTGCCGGCGACTATGCATCGGCCATCGAGGCCTCATCGCGAGCGCAACGGGTACTTTGGACATCACTATCACAATTCGAAACAGCAGAGTTTCATTTCTACGGTGCGCTTTCCCACGCGGCATCCTGGGACTCCGCAGCTCCCGACCGCAGACAGGGACATTTCGATGCTCTGACGACCCACCACAGGCAGCTCGAAGTTTGGGCGGAGAACTGCTCTGAGAATTTCGAAAACCGTGCCGCACTGGTTGGCGCCGAAATTGCTCGCCTCGAAGGCCGCGACCTTGATGCCATGCACTTGTACGAAAAGGCTCTCCACTCAGCGCACGCAAGCGGGTTCGTCCACAACGAGGCGCTCGTCAACGAGCTCGCTGCGCGCTTTTACATGCCACGTGGCTTCGACAAGATCGCAAACACGTATCTGCGGGACGCCCGCGACTGCTATCTGCAATGGGGCGCCGATGGTAAGGTCCGGCAACTCGAAAAGCAGTATCCGCACCTCACATATGAAAAGCCACTGCCCGACCCGACGAGTACGATCCTGACATCAGTCGAACACCTGGATCTTGCTACCGTAATAAAACTCTCACAGGCCATATCGGGTGAGATCGTCTTGGAGAAATTGATCGACACCATCATGCGTACAGCAATTGAACACGCAGGTGCTGAGCGAGGTCTATTGATCCTTGCGCGAGGTGATGAGTATCGGATAGTGGCGGAAGCCACCACCAGTAGCGATACGGTGGCAGTCGGTCCGCGGCAAGGGAGCGTAAATGCTGCGGATCTTCCACTGTCGGTGCTCTACTACGTCGTGCGGAAGAAAGAGAGCGTTCTTCTGCACGACGCCGTAGGCGATAAGCAGTTTTTCGCCGATGATTACATTCAAGGGCATCACGCACGTTCAATCCTCTGCTTGCCGTTGCTCAAGGAAGGCAGATTGCTTGGATTGCTTTACCTCGAAAACAACTTGGCCACACACGTCTTCACGCCCGAGCGGATCGTTGTCCTCAAACTTCTGGCGTCCGAGGCGGCGATCTCATTGGAAAACATCCGTCTCTATGATGATCTGCAGGAGAGCGAGCGGCGATACCGCGAGATGCAGATGGAGCTGGCGCACGCAAACCGTGTTGCGGCGATGGGGCAGCTCACGGCATCCATCGCGCATGAAGTCAATCAGCCAAACACCGCGGTAGTTGCCAGCGCGCAAGCAGCACTGCGCTGGTTGGATCGCCGGCCGCCTGAGCTGGAGCAAGTACGTCGGGCGCTGGCCCGCATCGAGCAGAATGCCATTCGGGCAAGCGAGGTCATTGAGCGAATTCGCGATATGATAAAAAAGACACCGCCGAGGAAAGATCGCGTCGCGATCAACCGCGTCCTCCACGAGGTGATCGAACTCACCCGGGCTGAAGCAGCAAGGCACCGCGTGCTGGTACAAACGGCGTTTGCGGAAAACTTGCCCGAAGTGGTTGGCGACCGGGTCGAATTGCAACAAGTTACCGTCAATCTGATCCTCAATGCGATCGAGGCAATGAGCGAAACTGATCAAGGGTCGCGGGAACTTTTGATCCGCACCGCGAAGGCAGATGGCGATGACATACTTGTCGCCGTGGTGGACTCAGGCCCGGGATTGCCGGCGACCCTTGAGCGCCTCTTCGATCCCTTTTATACGACTAAGCCAAGTGGTTTAGGAGTTGGATTGTCGATATGCCGTTCAATCATCGTGGCGCATGCCGGTCGATTGTGGGCTAGCGCAAATGTGCCCCGCGGAGCCGTTTTCCAGTTCACTCTGCCTACCAAGGGCGAAGATCCAAACCATATTGAAGCGTTGTGATAGCTACAACTTTTCGGCTGAGCTAACGCAGTTCTCCGAGCAAGATTTTGGCGTTCCGTATTGTATCGAATCCCTCCGTGGACCAGTGCGGTCGCCAAAGGCCTGGTGCGATGCACATCTTTCTGCACGTTATCTTTGGGGGCCACGAGGTCGTCCTTCGGTCGCATCGTTTTTTTGATTGTAAATCACAAGCCGCGCCTTGTCCTTCTTGACGAGCCGACGGAGGGTATCCAGCCTTCGATCATCGATGAGATTTCAACACCGGGCGAGGACCGCCTGCTGAGATCTCAGCTGCTTGCCACCTTCACCATTGGCGGCGCGCTGGGTGGTTTCGCCGGATGTCGCCGGCGATCTAGTCGTGCACCGCGTCGGCAATGTCGTCAGGCTTCCGAAGCCGATCTGCGCATGTTTCTAGCCCTGCACCGCGAAGGCTGATCGTCGAGCATCTAGGTCAATGAATGTCATGCTATGTCAATAAGATAGATGATCCTGTCGGGAATACTCCATCAACGTACATGCAGATTGTATTTTATGATAGGATACCCGAAGATCCGCCACTGTCACGCCCTGTCTTCCCGAGACCGACCCGGGAGGCTCCCGATATACCCTCCCTGAGAAAAGAAGAGCCATGCCGACATCACCAGCCAGAATGCGAGGCCGGCGAGGGCGATATGGACAAAGGGTGGAGTTGATCTGAGGTTTCAGGGTTTTTCCGATCGGGTTTGTCATCCATGATAATCACCTCCAGGGCTTGAGGACCGAGCGGTCATTTTCAGGAAAAGCGGCTGTCCGCCTAAATAGTTCGAGCCTCCAGCCAGCCTATCACACGAAAGTTGTAGGATCGCCGAAATTTGATGATCACCCCGATGAGGTTGGAGTGACCATCGTCCCGCAGCTTCACGGTGCGGTGCCGGATGGATTGCGCTGGCTGATTTAAACGCCGAAACTATCGAGATCTTTTTTAGAGGCCCGATCTCCATCATGACCGATTTCCACGGCGTCTTCCCCTACCTGGTGTCCCCGCTCGATGCCTCCGGGCGAGTCCGCAGCGACGTGCTCGGCCGTCTTTGCGACGATCTCGTCAAATGCGGCGTGCACGGGCTGACGCCGCTCGGCTCGACCGGTGAATTCGCCTATCTGAACAACGCGCAGCGCGCGGCGGTGGTGCAGACCACGATCGAGGCCGCCAAGGGGCGGGTGCCGGTCGTCGCCGGCGTCGCCTCGACCTCGACATGGGATGCGGTGGCGCAGGCGAAAGCCTATCAGCGGCTCGGCGCCGACGGCATCCTTGCCATTCTGGAGGCGTATTTTCCGCTGTCCGATGCACAGATCGAATCCTATTTTCGTGCCATTGCGGATGCGGTCGATATTCCGGTGGTGATCTACACCAATCCGCAATTTCAGCGCGCGGACCTGACGCTCGACGTGATCGCGCGGCTCGCCGCGCATCCGCGCATCGGTTACATCAAGGACGCCTCGACCAATACCGGGCGGCTGCTGTCCATCATGAACCGCTGCGGCGACGGCATCAAAGTGTTCTCGGCGTCGGCCCATATCCCGGCCGCGGTGATGCTGATCGGCGGGGTGGGTTGGATGGCGGGACCGGCCTGCCTGATCCCGCGCCAGAGCGTCGAGCTGTACAACCTCTGCAAGGCTGCGCGCTGGGACGAGGCCTTGGCCCTGCAGCGGCGGCTGTGGCGCCTGAACGAAGCGTTCGCGCGCTACAATCTGGCAGCCTGCATCAAGGCCGGGCTCGCGATCCAGGGCTATCAGGTCGGCGATCCCGTCGCGCCCCAGGCGGCCTTGACGGCGGACGAGCGCAAGGCGGTCGAAGCCGTGTTGCGGGATATCGGGTGACTGCTTGCGTGCTGTGTTGATAGTCCCCACTTCGTCATTCCGGGGCGGCGCGCAGCGCTGAACCCGGAAACCCGATATGATCAGCGCGAGATTCCGGGTTCGCATCTTCGATGCGCCCCCGGAATGACTGGATTGATAGGGTTGGCCTGCTGCTTGCTCATCCGCTAGAAACAGGCCAATCCAACAAAACCTCTGCAAAATCCCCTGAAGGACAAATCGATGAATATTCTTCCCGGCAATATGCGTTTCGGTGCGGGCCAGCCGGTCAAGCGCCTTGAAGACCAGCGACTGCTCACCGGGAAGGGGCAGTTCATCGACGACAAGCCGGAAGACGGCGCGCTGTGGCTGCATGTGCTGCGCTCGCCCCATGCCCACGCCAGGATTGTCTCGGTCGATACCAAGGCGGCGGCCGGCATGCCTGATGTCGAAGCGGTCTATACCGGCGCGGATCTGATCGCCGATGACATCGGCACCCTGCCGACGCTGCTGGTGTTTCCGCGGCCGGACGGTTCGCCGATGACGGCGCCGCCGCGCCGGCTGCTGGCGCATGAACTGGTGCGCTTTGCCGGCGAACCGGTCGCCGCGGTTGTGGCGACGTCGCGGGTCGCGGCGCAGACCGCCGCCGAGGCGATCTTAGTCGAATATGACGTGCTGCCGTCGGTGGTCGATCCCATGTTGGCGACCAAACCCGGCGCGCCGGTGGTCTGGGCCGGGGCGCCCGACAATATCGCGGCCGTCATGAGCTATGGCGACGCCGCCGCGGTCGAAGCGGCGTTCGCCAAGGCCGCGCATGTTGTCTCGCTCGATCTCGTCAGCCAGCGGCTGGTCCCCTCCGCGATGGAGCCGCGCAGCACCATCGCCGAGGTCGACAAGAAATCCGGCCGGCTGATCCTGCACACGCAGTCGCAGACGCCGGGCTCGACCCGTGACCTGCTGGCTGAAGCCGTGCTGAAGCGGCCGAAGGAAAGCGTCCGGGTGCTGGTCGGCGATATCGGCGGCGGCTTCGGCCAGAAGACCAGCCTCTATCCGGAAGACGGCATCGTCGCCTATGCCGCCGTCAAGCTCGGGCGCAAGGTGCGTTGGCGGGGCGACCGCACCGACGAATTCGTCGGCGGCACCCATGGCCGCGACCTGACTTCGACCGGCGAATTCGCGCTTGACGCCAAAGGCCGCGTACAGGCCTATCGGGTGCGATCGGTCGGCGGCACCGGCGCCTATCTGAGCGGCACCGGCGCCATCATTCCGCTGGTGCTCGGCCCGTTCGTGCAGTCCGGCGTCTACGACCTTCCGCTGGTTCATTACGAGATCAAGGCGGTCATGACCAACACCGCCCCGGTCGGCGCCTATCGCGGCGCGGGCCGGCCGGAAGGCGTCTTCATCGTCGAGCGGCTGATGGATGCCGCCGCCCGCCAGATCGGGATGGACCCGCGCGCCATCCGCAAAGTGAACTACATCAAGCCCGCGCAACTGCCCTATACCAATGCGGTCGGTCAGGTTTACGACAGCGGCGCGTTCGCGCACATGCTGGAGCGCGCCTCCAAGCTGGCGGATTGGGATGGCTTTGCCGCGCGCAAGAAGGCGGCCAGGAAAAAAGGCCTGCTCTACGGCCGCGGCCTGACCAGCTACATCGAATGGACCGGCGGGCGGGCGCATACCGAAAAGGTCAGCCTGCATGCCACCGGCGAGGGGCGCATCATCCTGCATTCGGGCACCCAGGCGATGGGGCAGGGACTGCAAACCACCTATTCGCAGATGGTGGCGGCGTCGCTCGGCATTCCCTTGGATAAGATCGATGTGGTGCAGGGCGATACCGATCTCGCCACCGGATTCGGCAGCGTCGGTTCGCGCTCGCTGTTCGTCGGCGGCACGGCGGTCGCGGTCTCCACCAACGACCTGATCGCGAAAGCGCGCGACAAGGCGTCGAACCTGCTCGAAGCCGCGGTCGAGGATATCGAATATCGCGACGGCTGGCTCACGGTGGTCGGTACCGACAAGCGGATCGGCCTGTTCGATATCGCGAGGAAAGAGACCGGTGCGCGGCTGAGCGTGGACAGCCAGGGCGAGGTCGACGGGCCGAGCTGGCCGAACGGCACGCATATCTGCGAGGTCGAGATCGATCCGGAGACCGGCGTCAGCAAGGTGGTGCGCTACACCACGGTCGATGACGTCGGCGTCGCCGTCAATCCGATGCTGGTGACCGGGCAGGTTCACGGCGGCGTCGCCCAAGGTATCGGTCAGGCGCTGTATGAGGGCGTGTCCTATGACGCCGAAGGGCAATTGCTGACCGCGAGCTATCAGGATTACTGCGTGCCGCGCGCCGACGATATTCCGCCGATCGAGGTCACGCTGGATGATTCCGCACCCTGCCGCACCAATCCGCTGGGCGCCAAGGGCTGCGGCGAATCCGGCGCGATCGGCGGTCCGCCCTGCATCGCCAATGGCGTGATGGATGCTTTAAGCGAACTCGGCATCAAGACGCTCAACACGCCGCTGTCGCCGTTGAAGGTCTGGCAGGCGATCCGGGCGGCGAAAGCGGCGCGGGTGTGATGAGCGCTTCTTTAGCGTCGTCATTCCGGGATGCGCCGTTTGGCGCTGGCCCGGAATCCATACTCCCTGCGGTGGTTATGGATTCCGGGCTCGCTCGCTTCGCTCGCGCCCCGGAATGATAGTCCAGAAGATTTACAGCCCCAGCACCATCTTCGCGACGATGTCGCGCTGGATCTCCGACGAGCCGCCGAAGATCGTGTAGGCGCGGCCGTTGAGATATTCCGGGACGACC
>JAJYAH010000276.1:0-2117 GCA_021779635.1 Pseudomonadota bacterium
CGCAGTATTCCAGATATTCGTCGGCGGCCTGCTTGACCGTGAATTTAGCGGCGTCGGCCCGAAAGGTGCCTTTGCGCATCTTGTTTTCAGTCGCGACCCGAAAGGCGTCCGCCTCCGCACGGCTCTCGAACTGGCGACGTTCCCTATGGCCATTTGCGTCCGCAACGTCGACAACAAAGACGGTCGTTTCGCTGCCGTCGGTATTCTTCCATGTGCGTTTGCGGATCGACATCGATACACCCTGCGAAAATATACTTCGAAAGCCTGATGGAATTCACGCAAAAAGCATTTGCGTTACCAAGCATTACAATTTCCGGCTTTCTAGCGCAGGATTCTAACCGAAAGAGGGCCACGATTGATGACGATCGTATGTGGTCGCACACTCGCGAAGTGTAATGGTTGGCAATGTGCTGCATTGCAAAGGATTAAAATTGACTTCGGTGCTACCAAAAAAAGATAATAGGCCCATTCCCGCGACGCTCTTTGAACGAAGAGAGCTGAACGGAGACGGTGGGGTTACCGGTTTTTGGTAGTCCGAAAAAGACAGGATGACCAGCAACGGTCCAAGCGAAAACTTCCATCTGCCGATTTGGGAATGGCCTGCGCAACCGCTCAGGTCTCACCAACAGCATCTGGGAGGAAACATGGAGCCGAACGCAATCCCGCAGACGAGAAAAGGCGATCTTGCTGATGACACGCTCGAAGGTGCATCCGCGATCGCCGAGTTCCTGTACGGAACAAAAGACAAGCGGCGCAAGATCTACTATCTGGCTCAGAGATCGAAACTTCCGATCTACCGCATGGGGGCGTTGCTTCACGCAAGAAAGTCAGTGCTCCTTAGCTTTATCAGCGTGCAAGAAAGACGCGCCTTCATTGGAGAGGAGGCCGTCCGCGACGCGCTCGCCGAAGCTGGGTTGACGTCGTAGGCCACAATCCTCCATTAGGACTCGACTCTTCACAGGTTTGGACTAGGCGGCCGGCGTTTTGAAACGTCGTGCCGCCTATTCTTTTTGCGGCGTTCGTCGCGCTTGGCGCTGCGGTCGAGGGCACGACGCTCATTCAATGCCTTCAACGAGGAGCGTAGCCATTTGCTCGCCTCAAATCGCGCCAGCGGCCGCATCATGCGCGGCAATTTATGGATTGCCTCCAGCATCCCGCGATATTGCTTGATGATGAAATATTCCTCGCCTTCACCCTCAATTGGATCACTGGAAATGGAACCGGGGATCTCGTCGGGCACCGAATTGGAATCAGCCCGGCCGACCTGTGGGCCGTTTTCCTCATTCTCGTTTGTGCTTGCCGATCCGGATGGGGGCTCGGTGTTGGCTGCACCGGCCCCTATATCACTCTCGATAGAGAGCTTTTTGCTGGCTTCGCCATCGCTCATCGTCCTCGTCCCGCGCACGCTGTTGGTGCTGCTTGGTCGTATTCTCTGCAGCTTCCCGGAATAGCGTTTCCTTCTCCTCGGCCGACATAGGCGGTGGAGGAGCTTCTCCGAGGAACGCCATGAACAGAGTATTCGCGACCGTGTAGGCCGCGTGCCCGGCGGGCTTGCCGAGACCGACATCCCTTGCCGGGCTAGAGGATTCTTCGTGCACGCCTTCCTTCCGGCTGCGCTCGATCTGCGCCGGCTCCTGAGCGACAGCTACTTCGTGTGCGGCCTGGCGGAAGCCGAGCCGCGTTTCCTGCCCGGCAATCTTCCGCTCTTCGAGCGCGGACAAGAACGGCGCGTTGTCGAGCCCGGCTTCCTGGCGCCAACGCAGTTCGGCGCGCTGTTCCTTCTGAAGATCGAGAAGCTCACGATGACGCCCGTCGCGGGATTCACGTAGCGCGTTGCAAGCCGCATCGCGCTTCGGTTCCAAGACAGCTTTCTGGTCGGCGACGAGCCTGCTCTTGGTCTCTGCCAAAGATTCCGCATCCGCGCCATTTTTCCGCATTTCATAGTAATTTGCCCAACGCTCGCGAAATTCTTCCCTTACCTCACGATAAATTTCAGCGCGCAGCTCCTTGAATTCCGATTTTCCCTGCGCAAAAAACGCAATTCGTTCCTGTTTCTGGAAATCCTTCAGAATTTTCCATTCGGCATTTTTTGGATTTTCGAAAACTTCCGCAGAATT
>JAJYAH010000276.1:2127-8404 GCA_021779635.1 Pseudomonadota bacterium
TTCAAGAATTCCTGCTCATTCTGTTTGAATGCTACCCACATATTTCGCGGCATGGCCTTTTCTCGTTCTTCAGGCCTCGTCATCCGCTGCTCGCAGCGGATGACGCCACGCTCGCGTTCGTAGTGAGCCGCCCACTCCTGCGCCCTCACCTTCTCAAAATCATCGTTCAATTTCAGACCGGTCTCGGGATGGACCTCATTGATAAGGAGGTGCATGTGCTTGTACTTCTTGTCACTGTGCGCGACGAAAATAGCCTGCTGCTCGTTCCAGCCCATCGAGCGTAAAAACTGCTCGCCGGTTGCCACCATATGGCGGTCCGACGGGTTGTCCTCGATCGCCCAATTGAGGCTTATGTGCTTCGCGGGATGCTCGGTCGCACGGCCGCCAGCGCGAACGCCCGCTTCCTGCTTGAGGATTTCGGCGTCGCGCGCAGTCCATACCATCTCGTCGACCGCCGAAGAAACATGGCTGTTGGAGAGGTTATGCGTGTGCGTCCAAGCGACCCGCTCGGCGGTTTGCGCCTTTTCCCCGTCGTGTGTGAGATACTGCGCAAGGCCGCTGAATGACTTGCCGCTTCCGGAGATCTTGACAATCATGGCGCCACTCTCGCGATAAGCCGGCGGATGTCGTTGAGCAGGGGCTCGAGATCGGGCGGTAGCGGATCGCCGGTCTGGTGGAGATGGCGGACCATCTGATTCAAGTTGCTGCCAAGCCGTATGAGTTGGTTGAGAACCAGGCGATCTATGTTCGTGCTTCGCCCGGCCACGCTAACCGGATACCGGTTCTTGTCGAGCAACAAAGCGCGGCCGAAATGTGCAGGCCGCATGCCGAGGGCATACGCGCGCTTCTTGATGTCTTCCAGCTCGCTTACGCTAACGCTTATATTGAGCTGCTCGGTGCGAGGCTCGGTTGCCTTTGGTCGTCCCATCTTTATTGTTTCCTTGGCAGAGCGCATGCGTCCTGGGGGGTTTGGGGACCATATCCTTCTGGGTCCCCAACGAGACCTTTTGCCTAGGCAAAAGGACATCTCGCTACCCTCTCCGCCAATTTAAGTTTTCCCCTCCCTCACCACCATCGTAAGCATTTGTAATTCGCAAACTTTGACACCCGCTTCTTTTCGACTCTTCGAAGCGTGAACTCCAACATCGGAATGCCGAACCGTTCTTCCAGCAACGCGATGACGTCACCCTGCTTGCGATATGCCGCCCACCAAATCTTGACCGCCTCGTTGTACTCCGGTGGCCCACCCTCACGGACATCTCCGTAGAGCCAGTCGGCATCGTTCACGATCTCATCCTGCATCTGTCGACAGAGTGTCGCTGCCAACTCGGCAAGGATCAGCAACAAGCGCGTCGGATATTCCGGCAATTCGTGCGTGAGAATATTCAGCGGATTTTCCTTGATGGCTTCGATGGTGAGTGTCGGCATGCTTCCCCCTTTGCAGACTTGTTGACCGTAGGGGCTTTGGGCGGACACGAGCGGCCGGCGTCAAGGTTGCTTCGCAGGGACCCGGAACGCAGGAAAATTGACGCCATAAGCGGAAATTTTCTTGCGTTATGGGTGGAAGCGCCTTGACGCCCGGAAGGCCGCGAGTGGCCGTACAATGCCCCTACCGTGCTGTCCTTCACCTAGCATCCGTAAAACTGCGCAAGCGAGTTCTAACAGCCTTCGTTGTCGCAGATTCCGATCCGCTACGCGCAATATCCGAGCCGCCGTGAAGCGGCTCAGATACGCGAGGCTCAGATCTGAATGTAACCGAGGCGGTTGGCTTCTTCGGCGTAAACCGAAAGCGGCTTCGTCGCCTCGAAATACCGGTCACGTTCGACCGGCAGGCCAAGGTGACCGCGTACCGCACGCAGTTCGGCGAGACTTACCGAACCAAGCTCCGGGAAGCCGCCGCCGAGATCGCAGAGACCGAAAGCGGTGTCGCCATCGGCGTCGAGCTCGGTGAGCAGCCAGGTCGCCGCCCCATCGGGCGTGAACAGCTTCTCCACCGGCCTGAAGTCGATTTCGCGGTCGGTGCCGCGGACGTCGTCCTGACGGCGGCCATTCGCGCGCAGTTGCTCAAGCTGTGCCTGGGTGAAGAGGGCGCTCATTGAGCGCCCTCCCCGTCGGCTTCCGGTTCCGCCTTCGGTTCGGCGAGCACCAGACGGTCGCCGAGCGGCAGCGCGTCCAGTTGCACCGAGAAGCCCCTATTCCCGTTCTTGTCATAGGGCCAGGCGGCGCCGATGCGGGTGAAGATGTCGCTCTTGCCCTTTTGGCGTTCGCGGATGCTGTACACGTAGAGAGCTGGTTTCTTGTCGGTCATGGTATGTCCTTTCGTTGTTCGTAAGCCGCACACCATGCGCGGCTTCGTGGGGGACACTCCGGCGCGGGCGGTTGAGCGGCCTTGAGGCCGGTGCGCGCCCGCGCGTGCTCCCCACACAAGAAGCCGGGCTTGTGAGGATGCGTGAGCGAACGAAAGGGATGATCTGAGCCGACGAGCTCATCGCGTTTCACATCGCGAATGCGGCAAGAGACATCGATGCGCCGGCGCGCGGCCTTCGAAGGACGGGAGTGGCCTCGGTGGATCGGATGCATTCGGCTTCGGTTGTCATGCCGCCTCGAGCACGAAGCGGAAAGCCGAAGAGCGGCGCGTTTGCGCCCATGCTCAGGTGGAGGGGCAATAGCTGAGCTTGGCTGCCCGACTGGAAAGATCGGCTCCGGCACAGGCCAGAGCCGATCTGGTGCGAACCTCAGTCCCGCACAATTGGCGGCAGCCAACCGCTTTCAGCCAGCAACGCTTCGGCGCGTTCGGCCATCTCAGCCTTCTTGAGCTTCGCGATGTTGGCGGAGGCCTCGGCGCTCTTGCCTTCGGTGACGGCCTCGGCGATCTGCTCCTTCGACACGCGGCTGTAATACCCGCGTGCAGAAGGCCGCCACCATTGCCCGAGATCGAAGCCGACAGCACGGGCAACCTGATCGGCAAACCCTCCACGTTGTGGCTTCAGAGAAACGGCGGCGCAATAGGCAAGGAATTCGCCGAGCGTCTGCTGATCGAGCGCTGTGAGCCAGCCCCAAAGCTCGCCAGAGTCTTCGGGCATACGCTGCTGCCACGCAGCCTCACGTTCGGCCATCGCCTTACTGCCGCGATTGTCCTCGATAGCCTCGCCGCGAAGATGCGGCGTTGTCACGCGGATATCGAAGGGGTTCTCGTGGGAGCCGAAGTAAAACAACGGCAGAGCCAGAGAAGCCGCGAGTGCGACCACTGCCGCCCCACTGTCGGCGGCCAACGCCGCGCGAAGGGCTGCGGTGCGCTGAGCGATCAGATCATCGCGCAAGGCCTTCGACAGGCCATCCGATGGCGGGTCATTCGCCGCGACTTCCGTCACGGCCTCTCCGTCATCACCCGCCTCGCCGCGCGCGGCCTTGATGTCGGCGGGCGCGATGAGGCCGCGCGTGACGTTAAGTTCCCCGTAATGGCCGATGCCGACCACAGCACCACTGCGCTTCTTCTGCCGGTCGCTCCATTCGACCGGCACGTCCGTGAGCGCGAGAATCTGCTCGTCGAGTTCAGCCAATTCCTCGGCTTCCTCATCGGTCAGTTCGTCCTGTTCGGCCAGCTTGTCGCGGGCGGCTTCGGCCTTGGCCAACGCCTTCGCCTGTTTGGCGGGCGTCGGCTGTGGCTTGCCGCGTTGCCTGCCGTAACTGCGCAAAGCCTCATAGGAACAATCGGGCATGATCTCGACCCATTTCCAGCCTTCGCTGCGGATGACCTCTGCTTCGCGTTCAAGCCGTGCGGAACTGAGCCGGTCGAGCAGCACGAGGTCGGCGAGATAACCTTCATGCTCGGCCTGAAACAGATCGGTGACGACCTGTCCGCCCGCTTGGCGGTAAGTATCGAGCCCGACGAACACGGCGCGGCGGTCGCTTGCCGACACGTGTCCCTCGGTCAAACGGCGGCGAATGCTGTGCGGGCTGCGGTTGAAGTCGGGAACATCAAACCACGCGGCTTCCTGCGCGGCATGGTCGTCCGCGACGGTGAAGGCCATCAAATGTTCAAGCGTCATATCGCCTTCGCGGTAGACAGCCATCAGGCGAGGGCTGACGCGGGCAAGCTTGAGGCGCTGATTGACGAGCAGGGCGGTGACGCCGAAGCGCGAGGCGACCTCCTCCACGCTCTTGCCCGCATCGATCAACTGGCGGAATGCCTCGAACTGGTCGGCGGGGTGCATGGCTTGCCGCACTTCGTTTTCGGCAAGGGAGATTTCCGTATCGTACTCGCCGTCCAGCACGTTGCAACCGATGGCGGCATCCTTGGCGATCTCCTTGCGCTTGGCGAGCAACTTCAGTGCCGCCAAACGCCGGGCTCCGGCGACGACTTCATACTTTCCTTCCGGCGCGGATCGTACTTGCAGATTTTGCAGGAGACCGTGAGCGGCGATGCTGGCGGCAAGCTCATCGATGCCGATCTTCGTGCCGGTCTTCCGCACGTTGGCCGGAGAGTGAACCAGTGTGTTGAGGGGGATCATTTCGATATTCATGGCATTTTCCTTTCTTGTTTTGAGGGTGCAGCAGCTGCTGCACCCCTGCCACGTGGCGAACGCGGGGTAGCAAGGCGCAGGAAGAAAATGCGGAACGTGGAATAAATGGAGGGGACCCGAGGTTTGCTTCACTTCGTCGCGCGCTCGGGGCGGCGGCCGTTTATGCCGCGAAAGCCCCCATTTTGTTCTTGCGGCGCGCGAGGGCGGAGCCCTTAGCGCTCAGCCGCGGCAGCGGCGCAAAGATGCAAAGACGAGAAACGCAGCCGCAGGAGCGAAGCGGGACCGACTGCGGCGCCGAGACCGGTTAAAAAGGCACCCGCAGGAGCGTCAGTGATAGCGACGCCGGCATGGTAATGACGGCGGGACGCGGGACCGAGTGCCTCCGGCGAGGCGCTCAATGTTCTTTTGCGCGAGGGATCGACGCCGACGGGCGGAGACGGCACGGCTCCGTTCACGAGAGCCCGTCCCGGCGGGCGCGCCGGCGAACTACCAGACATTACCGGACATTCCGGCAGACGCTGCACGGTGATGAAGCTATCGAAGCTTGTTCAACAATGGAGAGCATCGATGGACTGGTTCAAGAGCGAACGTTCGAAATGGGCAACGCAAATCCACCTGGCACGGTTGGGTCATTATCCGACTCTACGGGGTTTCGATGCGCGGAGTCGCGAGCTTTACGGCACGGCCTTGCCGCGCGGCGTGCTGTTGCCGCGTCTCGATGCCGACCGCGAACGCATCAATTACTGGATGTCGCCGGCAGAGTTGATGAAGCATCGTTTCCAACTCGGGCAGATCATTGTCGGCAAACTCGCGAACGTCTATCTCGGTCACCTGGACGATCGGCCGATGGTGACGATCGCAGGTGCCCGCGCCGGAAAGACCTCGACCGTGCTCGAGCCAAACCTCTATCTCTATCCCGGCTCGATGCTGGTGCTTGATCCCAAGGGCGAACTGGCGCGGGCGGCTCGCTTCCGCCGCGCGATGGGCCACAATGTCTATGTGCTCGATCCCTTCGGGCAGTCAGGCGAGCCATGCGCCAATTACAATCCGCTGGCCGAACTCGACCCAGACAGTCCGGGCCTGGTCGATGACGTCGTTTCCATCACCAACGCCCTCGTGCCGGACGATGGCGATACGCGCTCCAAGCATTGGAACGACAGCGCTCGCATGCTGCTGGTCGGTCTGATCCTGCTGACCCTGCCGCTTCCCGAGAGTGAGCGGCACCTGGTGACTGTGCGGGAATTGCTGTGCCTGACCTACAAGCCGCTGGCGCTGGCTGCAAAAGCCGCCGCGCGCGCCCTTGCAGAGGCATCAGATGACGAAAAGGAAAAATATTACGATGCGAACTCGTTTGCCATCGGGACGCTGTTGAACCGGATGGAGGCCATGGGTGATCGGTTCGGCGGCATTCCGTCTGCGATCGGCAGCCGGTTCAAGCAAACGCCCTTGACCGAACGCGGCAGCATTTTCTCCACCGCTGCGGCGCAGACTGATTTTCTCGACAGTATTCCGTTGCGCAACACGCTACGGCAGTCCGACTTCGGCCTCGCGACGTTGCGCAGCGACCGGCCGACATCGATCTTCTTGTGCCTGCCGGTCGGCCGCATGGAGCGTCATTCGCGCTGGCTGCGCCTGATCGTGCAACTGACATGCACGGTGCTCGAAGGACTAGGGCCTTATCCGCGGACCCGGCCACCGATCCTCTTCATGATGGAAGAGTTCGCGACCCTCGGCCATATGGAGATCATGGAGCG
>JAJYAH010000277.1 GCA_021779635.1 Pseudomonadota bacterium
CTCGAGGTCGCCAATGGAATAGCCGGCCGTCATGCGTTTTCCGCCACCGTGACGGTGACGGAAATCACCGGGTCGGAAAGCTTCGTGCATCTCAACCGCGACGATTCCAACTGGGTCGCCGTGCTGCAGGGCATTCATGAATTTCCGCCCGGTCATCTGCTGGATGCCGTGCTCGACCCGGACAATCTTTTCGTGAAGCCCATCATTGACGCAGCGTCGGCGCCTTTGAGGATTATGTTACGCTCCCGCAAGATATCGCCGATATGGCGCTCTGTGCCGTCCATGCTTGCATTCTACTTCACTCGAAGGAACTGCTGGCAGCTTATCCCCTATTTCCGGGTCCTGATCGCATATCATGGATCGCGTCCGCATTCGATGCGCCGAGCAAGGGCGTCAGCATTTTCTGAAGTCCGGCGATCAAGTGATTTGTCTCTCGCGCGCGCTCGGTCAACTCGCCGATCTGCTTATCCTTAACCACTACCTGACCGCGCAAGAACTCCACCTCGCTTTCGAGCCGCGTGACATAACGCGACTCGTCGGGATCAGTCGCGACAGGTCGCAGCTTGTCGTCGGTGGTCGAGCGACCGGCTCGTTTGGTGTCGTCTAAGGTCTCAGCGGCGACATCGGTCGCGGCTTGCCGCGACATGTCGCGACCAGTCGTGACCGGTCGTACCTCTTCAATATAGGCTATGTGCTTGGCGACCGAGGTGGGAGTGATGACATACTTCACGCCGAACTGTGTTTCCATCCGGCGGCAGTCGAGATCACCTTTTGCGCAATAACGCTGGATCGCACGGGTCGTGCGAGGGTGGCCGGCATGCTCGTAACGCTCGGCCGCTTCGTCCACTGAGAGGGAATATTCGCTGTCGTCGGTGGTCGCGACCTGTCGCGACTCGTCGGTGGTCATTGCCTTGATGATAACCCGCTCCTCCCACCTTTCGCGGGATTATCCCCAGCCGCAGCCCAAGCCTGCACTGTCGCATCCGGACGAGTTCAATCGGGCGGCTAAAAACCGATCGACCTGACGGCTGAATTCGAGCGGGCATCGGGATCAACTAGGGATGCGGGGGACGCGACGGGAGGCACGGTACAGGAGCCAGCGCCCGAAGGGGAGATTACAAAGAATCGGAGCGCAGGGCCAAAGCGCGGCCTGACCAAGGAACCGACGAAGGCGGTCCTTCCCCGACCCTGCGCAAGCCGCGAAATAGGGACATTGACCGGGGACGGTGAAGCCTGTGTCTAGAAACGTAGGCGGACGCGTTGTCTAGTCTTTCCAATGCCTTAAGGAAATCGCAGGAGGCTGGGGAGGGCTGCGGCTTCGCGTAATGCCGTGTTCCTTGACATCAAACGCGTCGTGTTTTATGATGGATCATGTTACACGATGTACCACTGATAGACACTCTGAGCGACGCTGGCCTAGAAACTGTTCCTCGGCCGCGTCCGTGGGGCCAAGAACGCCGGCTGGAATTCATCGAGTTTCGCCTGTTGTGGGACGGCAAAATCAACCGGGGCGAGGTCGGCGAATATTTCAACATCTCGGTTCAGCAAGCATCGCTGGATTTCGCCAAGTACCTCGATTTGGCCAAACAGAATATGGAGTACGACCGCCACGAAAAGGTCTATCGCGCCACAGAGCACTTCAAGCCTCTGTTTCTCGCGCCCGATACCCAGACTTATTTGAACGAGATCCAGGGCCTCGCCGCCGGGACGATTTCACGATCAGTCAGCTTTGTCGGAACCCGACCGCCTTGTGACGTCGTGACGCTCCCGGTCCGGCGCGTTCGCCTTGAGTTGCTCTTGCCAATACTCTGGGCGATCCGCGATGGCTCGGAGATAGAGGTCACGTATCAGTCGATGCGGACTCCTGATCCAACTCGCCAGTGGATCGCCCCCCATTCTCTGGCGTTTGACGGTTCCCGCTGGCACACCCGCGCGTGGTGTCATGGAACTTATGGATTTCGCGATTTTGTCTTGACCAGATTCGAGCAAATCCATGGACGCCGTAACAGCAACGTGAATCCGCAGGACGATATGGATTGGCAAACCTTCGTTGTGATCGACATTGCGCCCAATCCGAATCTCACGGCCAGTCAGCGAGATTCTGTCATCGCGGACTTCGGCATGCAGGACGGACGGCTATCGAAAACGATCCGCCGCTCGCTCGTTTCATATTTCGTGCGCCACCTGCGGATTGAATCACCGCAGAAGTCTCAGCCAATCGTGTGGGCCAACCGTGCACAGTTTGAAGATTTAAGGGACGACCAATGACGCATCGCAAGCACAAATCCTAGAAGGAGAACGACATGTCTGAAGCAGAGAAATCCGAAAAAAAACTGCACCCATTTTATGTGGATGCAAATCGCCACGAAAGCGCCAAAACCGCGCTCACTGGTGCTGAAATAAAGGCCATCGCCAATGTGGCCCCCAATTATCAGCTATTCCTAGAAGAAGAAGGTGACCAACCCGACAAGGGCATCGGCGACGGTGAAGCTGTGGGTATCACCGAACGCGTGAAACACTTTTTCGCTGTCCCGCCAGCGACGTTTGGACTCTGATGATCGGCGAGCAATTCCAGCAACTGAAGGAATACCTTCAGGAATTCAAGCACCAAGACGCTGAAATCCAGCGTCGGGCCGACGGCTCGTACCTCATTACGATCAAGGGGTTCGATTTGCCTGATGGCTGGAATCCTAAGAAGATAGACATTCTCTTCATTGCGCCGCCCGGGTATCCCGCTGCAAAGCCTGACTGCTTCTGGGTTTCGCCGGCGATACGCCTTGCCAATGGCGCGACACCGCAGGCGGCCAACGAAGGAACGCCATTGCCCTACGATATGACCCCGGGCCGTCCATTGACGTGGTTTTCTTGGCATCTGCAAACGTGGGACCCAAATCGCGACCGGCTTGAACAGTTCTATCGGGTAATCCTCCAGCGACTGGACCCGCCTCGATGATGGAGCTCAGGTTTCAGGATGGAGATGCCAGTCGCATTATCGCTGAGCTTGTAGGCAGAGAGACGGAGCGCTGCGCGGTTTTGTGGGCATCCCACGTTGCTCTGCCCGAACTGGACCGCCTTGTCGTCTCCCGCATCGAGTTCCCTGCCGACGATAATTATTCAGACCGGTCGCTCATCAGCGCCCAGCTCAAACCGGATTATATTGCGCAAATCGGCAAAAGGGCCGCGCGCGAAAATGTTTCCGCCGTTTTCGTGCACTCGCACCCCGGGGCCGCTCTGCCGGATTTCTCCGAGATAGACGACGATGGCGAGAGACATCTAGCGCGGTTTATGTCAGTGCGCGCGCCCCATACGGTGCATGGCGCCGTCGTGGTCAGCGCAGGGGGCTGGTGCGCCCGGCGGCTGGGTGAAAAGACTCCCATGCGCATCGTGTCGGTCGGGCCGAAATTGCAGGTGCTTTTCGACGCCGATGGTCCGTCAGGCTCCACGCCTTTGAAATTTGACCGTCAGGTCAGGGCGCTGGGGTCCGCCGGCCAGAAATATCTTGAGTCACTTACTGTCGCCATAGTGGGCCTGGGTGGTACAGGCTCGATTGCCGCACAACAGTTGGCGCATCTCGGCGTGCGCAAGTTCGTCCTTGTCGATCCCGATCGCATCGAGACGACAAATCTTAACCGTGTGGTCGGCGCACATGTAAGCGATGTCAACCGGCACAAGACGGACGTGGCCGCCGACATGATTATGGGGATCACGCCGGCCGCTGTTTGTAAGCGCGTCGTCGGCGACGTGACACGAACGCCGATTGCTCGCGAACTGAGGGCCGCTGACTTTATCTTCGCGTGCACGGATTCGCATGGCAGCCGTGCGGTAATTCAACAGATCGCATATCAATATCTCATCCCATGCGTTGACATGGGCTCAATCATCACCGCTAGGGCGGGCCAGATCGCGGGCATACATGGCCGGGTGCAGGCACTCGCGCCGGGACTGCCGTGCTTTACATGCTGCGAACTGCTGGATTCCGAAGAGGTCCGGCGGGACATGATGAACGCCGAAGAGCGAAGCAAAGATCAGTATATTCAAGGCGCGCATGAACCCGCGCCCGCCGTCATCTCCATCAACGGAACCGTGACCTCGATCGCGATGACAATGTTTCTGGCAATGATGGTGGGGGTGCCAAGCGCAGCCCGGCATCTTATCTACGACGCGCGTCCCCCCTCACTGCGAGCCGTTTCGTTCACCAGTAATCCGAATTGCTATGTCTGCTCCCCGCGAGGCGTTCTCGCGCGAGGGGATTCGCAGCCCTTGTTTACGCGAGACGACTGACATGGCAATACGCGAATTTTCGCCGGAGGGCACGCCGCGCGCGAAGATCGCTTTCGTCGGGGAAGTGCCGTCAAGTGCGGATTTACGCAGGTTCGTTGAGCGCAAGGTCACATGGGAGCCGGCCGACGCGAACGATCCGGTGACGACTGATAAGCTTCGCGATCCCGACTATATCGCTAAACTCGATGCAGTAATCTGGACTCAGGACCGCGAAAATCTGAAGACCTTGCCGAAAGATTTGCTCGAAGTTGGGCCGCGCCTCCTCGATCACGATGTCCGAATCTACGTTCGTCTCGCAACTGACGACCAACAGACTGCGATGCCCCGGCAGGTCATCATAAATCAGCTTAGAAAGGGCTTGATTCCAACCGCGAATCTTCGACCCGACGAGTGGCAAACCGTTCCTGAAAACCTGCGTGAGAGAGAAAATGCGTTTCTCTTGCCGTGTGTTTACATCATCGACACGGCGTTGTCGTGGGCCGACATTGCCGCCTTGGTCTGTGATAGGCCGGCGGGCCCTTCACCGGAAACTGGATTGCAATTTGACGAAAAGGCTTTCCTGGCCCGATTTGGACCGGACGGGCACGCAGAGCGGCTCATGTTGCTTAAACGCGCATTCTGGAATTGCTCAGAAATCCAACTGATATCGATCGACGGCGGCCTATCGGGCGCCCCCGTCTTTAAGGCTTACGCGTCGCTAGAAGCTGGATTAGTGCAACAGGGCACAACAGGCGCGTACCCCCACCTGTATTTCGCGAAGATCGGGCCGCGCAAAAAAATCATCGACGAGTACGACCAGTATTGTGGTCACATATTCGAATATGTGCCTTTCTATCTCGGGCCACGGTTGCGCCGTGATCGCTGCAACCTCGGATCAACCCAAGGAATTCTCGTGGGCGACTTTGTCGAGGGCGCGGAGTCGCTGATCTCCTGCGCACGAGGCGGGCGCTGCGGGCACGCCATTGCCAACTTGTTTGACAAGACGCTGGGCGGATGGAGAAAACAACAGCGCGTTGACACGAAATATACGCTTGCCGCCTATCTGGACAAGAAATGGCGAGTCGAGGGACAAAGCCAGTTGATAGCGTTGCCACCCGAGCGGACAGCGCTCGTTCAGGGACTCAAGGCCGATATCGCAATCGAGCCCTTGAAAGCGATCTTTGACCAACTTGGCCAAACTGAACCGTTGGTCGCCCCCGCGCATGGCGATATGCACGCTACCAACGTGCTCGTCCGGCACGGCGACGCGATTCTCATAGATTTCGAAAAACTGGAGCAGCACTTTCCGCTTACCTACGATCCCGCGTCGCTCGAAGGCGGCCTTTTGGTCGAAGGCTTCATTGAAGACCTCAAGAAGAAAAAGCTTACGCCAAAGAAGCTCACAAGCATGATTAGTCCTCTCTACGAGGAGAGGGCTCTGAAGATGGGTCAGTCCACATTCTGTAGACCGGGGGACCCCGCCGAATGGTTTTTTAACGCGGTGAATCAAATCCGCGCCTTGAGCTGGTCGGCCGAACGGCTGCCGGGCCAGTATGCGCTGACGCTCGCGCTATGCCTTATTCGCAAAGGTTGCAATTCGCATCCGGAGCTTAAGGAAAAAGAGCCGAACACATTGCGGGCGACCGCATTCTACTTTGGTCAAAAAATCCTGCGAGCGATGGCGCCGGCTACAGCGACGCCACCGCGCGTGCGCAGGCGTCGATCCGGGGGTGCTGGGCAATGATCATAAATTTCTCCGTCAAAGCCAGAGTTTCCTCACGTGCGGGCGCTAGCGCGTATCTGAAGCAACCGGGTGACGCAGTCATTGTGGATCGACAAGGCCCACGTTGGTTGATCATGTCATGCCCCTGTGGGTGCGGGGCCGAGCTGCCGGTAAACCTCGACCGGCGGGCCGGTCCTGCATGGCGTCTGTACGAATCCCCGAAGGGCACAAGCGTTTATCCGTCGGTATGGCGCGATACCGACTGCCAGAGCCACTTCATCATACTGCGCAATAAAATCCTTTTGTTTGGACCGCGGGGAGACGATTGGTGGTTTGACGAGGAAGAGATCAGCGAGACCGAACTGCTCGACCGGGTACTTGAAACGCTTTCTGCCCGCGAACAATCCGTCGAAGAAATAGCCGATCAAATTGCCGGCAGCGTGCCTTGGGATGTTATGCGCTGTTGCCGAAAGCTTTGCCGGAAGGGCAAAGCGATCGAAGGAACTGGTCAGTCAAAAGGCCGCTTCCGCCGACTCCAAGCCGCGAAAGAGACATGGATGCGCCAGTGACCGAATCACTGTTCGAGCGCAGGGGTGCCAGCGTTGCGATCATCGACTGCCCCCGCGTCGCGGCATAAGGCAGCAAAACAACTGCAATAAGCGGGCGCATCCGGCTCAGCTTGGCAAACGAACAGACTGTCGTTGCGAACCTTTAAGGGTGAAAAAGCCCCGGGTTGGACCCCGGGGCTCTGCCCTTCTAAGAAGAAAATGTTTTAGCGGTTGCCGATTCTCTCGTCGATCCAAGTTTCCACTTCCTCCGCGACCCACGCTACTCGACAAGCACCAAGCTTTACCCGCTTGGGGAATTCACCAGCGACTTCGAGCCGCGCGATGTGCGCGAAACAGTAGGGGACACCGTAGACCGATTTGAGTTCCTTCTTTGTGACTAGCTTCCGTGCCATTGCAAATCCCTCGAGAAAGGGACGTTGCAACGCCCGGTTAGCCCTGGGCAATGCTGAGCATAGGTGTAGATGTGAGACTTCGCAACCTAAACATAGTTGCTCATGCCGCCTGCCGGGCCGGCTTCTTTCCCTTGAAGCTGTCTAGAAGGTCAGCCCAATCCTGCATCAGTTGGGTCCGCTCCGGCATGTAGAGCGACCGGTTATAGATGCGGCGGATTTCGTTCTGATCTTGGTGGGCAAGCGCGGCCTCGATTACGTCGCGGTCGAACCTCCGGCTGTTCAAGATAGTGCTTGCGGTCGCACGGAAGCCATGAGCCGTCGCCTTGTCCTGCGGGTAGCCCATGTTTCGAAGTACAGAATTGAATGCGTTCTCGGATAGCGGCTTCTTGTGCGATCGCAGGGATGGAAAAACGAGCAGGTCTTCCTCGTTGAGTGGCCATACTTCCTTGAGAACGGCCAACGCTTGGCGCGACAGCGGCACATCGTGCGGTTCACGCATCTTCATGCGCTCGCCCGGAATGCACCACAAGCGCTTTTCAAAGTTTACTTCGGTGCGCTTCATGCCGCGCACGTCGCCCGGCCGCGTCATCGTGAGGATCAGAAACTTGAAGGCGGCTTGCACAATGGGCCAACCCTCGTACTGGTCGAGTCCGACTAGAAAAGCGCCAAGTTCGTTTTCGTCAGTGATGGCCGCGCGGTGCTTCACGATGGGGGCCTCCAGGAGCCCCCGCAGATCGAGGGTGATATCCCGGGTGGCGTAGCCGAGGCCTATTGCATGTCGGAAGACCTGCCCACATCTTTGCTTGGCACGGCGGGCCGATTCGTGCATGTCATCGCCCTCGATCTTCTTGAGGACGGTGAGCAGCTCCGGGGCAGTGATGCTGCCGATCGGCCGGTCGCCGAGGTCCGGGAAGATGAAGCTCTCGAGCAGCCACTTCGCTTTCCGGTAGGTGCTTTCTGCTCGGCGCTTGACCTTCACATGGCGGGCCAGTCCGGCCAGCCAGTGCTCTGCCACGGCCTGGAACGAGTTCTTCCGGGTCGCCTTTTTCTCTTTGCGGTCGGCGCTCGGGTCAGTGCCGGTGGCGAGTGTCTTGCGGGCGGCTTCGCGCCGATCGCGGGCCTCGCTCAGAGGGACATCGGGGTAGATACCGAGCGAGAGCATCTTCTCGGTACCTTGAAATCGGTACCGGAAGCGCCACCACTTGGAACCATTTGGCTGAATTAGAAGACAGAGGCCACGGCCGTCCGAGAGCCTGTATGCTCTCTCACGAGGCTTGGCGAGGCGTACTGCCGTGTCGGTCAGGCTCATATGGGCTCCCTTCGGTCGCTTTTCGCTTCCTCAAGTTCGAGTCCCACCTGTTGGGTGACCGAAAGTTACCCTCAAATTTACCCGCTTTCAAACGCGGCTGGGATGCGACGGGCTGATACGCCCTAGGCACCCAGAAACGAGAAA
>JAJYAH010000278.1 GCA_021779635.1 Pseudomonadota bacterium
CGTGGGCCTTTCAGCGCACGGCCGCCATCGCGTCGTGACCGAAAGGACCAAGCTTGCGATGCCGGAAGTGGGGCTGGGCTTTTTCCCCGATGTGGGAGGCACCTGGCTATTGTCCCGTTCGCCGGGCGAACTCGGCGCCTATTTCGGATTGACCGGCCAGACCATGAACGGTCCCGATGCGATCCATGCGCGGTTTGCGGACGCTGTGGTACCGTCGGCCAAGTTACCGGCCTTGCGCGAAGTCCTGACCAACGTTGGCATCGGGACGACTGCTAAGGAAATTCAAGCCCTGATCGATGGGTTCGCGACCGGCGAGACCGCGGGCCCTGTCGCGGCGCTGCAGCCGAGCATCGACGTCTGGTTCGCTCATGACCGGATGGAAGATATCGTCGCGGCATTGCAACGCGATGGCTCGGAACTGGCGCTAGCGACGCTGAAGACCTTGAGCGAGAAATCGCCGCGCGGCATGGTGGTCGCGCTGAAGCTGCTGCGGTTGGCGCGGGGCTCTTCTTCGCTGGAACAATGTCTGGTGCGGGAATATCGCGCTGCCCTTGAAGTGTTCGCCAGCGACGATTTTCGGGAAGGCGTGCGCGCGGCGGTGATCGACAAGGATCGCAATCCGCGTTGGTCGCCGTCGCGGCTGGAGGATGTCACGCCGGAGATGGTGGCGCCTTATTTCGCTGGCATCGGCGCCGACGAGTTGGTGTTTGACAAATCATAAGAGAAACGTTCCGGGCGGAGGGAACCAAAGATGGCAAATATTGCATTCATCGGTCTCGGCAATATGGGCGGGCCGATGGCCGCCAATCTGGTCAAGGCCGGCCACAAGGTGGTGGCGTTCGATCTGGTGGAAGCCTCGCGCAATCAGTCAAAGGCCGATGGTGCTGCTATCGCCGACAGCGCGGTGGCCGCGGTGAAGGGCGCTGAAGTCGTCATCACGATGCTGCCCGCGGGCAAGCATGTGCTGTCGGTCTGGACCGAGATTTTGCCGTCGATGACCAAAGGATCGCTGATCATCGATTGTTCGACCATCGATGTCGAAAGCGCAAAGCAGGCCCATGCGCTGGCGGCGAAGCAGGGCATCGCGTCGGTCGATGCGCCGGTGTCCGGCGGCACCGGCGGCGCCAAGGGCGCGACGCTGACATTCATGGCCGGCGGCGAAGCCAAGGCCTTTGCCGCAGCCAAGCCGGTGCTGGAAAAGATGGGCAAGAAGATCGTGCATTGCGGCGGCGCCGGCGCGGGGCAGGCGGCCAAGATCTGCAACAACATGATCCTCGGCATTTCCATGATCGCGGTCAGCGAAGCCTTTGCGCTCGCCGAAAAGCTCGGGCTGTCGCATCAGGCGTTGTTCGATGTCGCCTCGACCTCGTCGGGACAATGCTGGTCGCTGACGACCTATTGTCCGGTGCCGGGTCCGGTGCCGACCTCGCCCGCGAACAACGAGTATCGCCCGGGCTTTGCATCGGCCCTGATGGTGAAGGATTTGACGCTGGCGCAGGATGCGGCAAAGGCCGCGGGTGCCGCGACGCCGCTTGGCAAGCACGCGCAGGAAATCTACCAGGCGTTCGATGCCGCCGGAAATGGCGGGGTCGATTTTTCCGGGATTATCCGGCATGTTCGCGAATTGGCGGGAAAATAGCGAGCGGCCCATGACAACCTTCCGAGAAGCGCGCTCGTTCCTGCTCCAGCATCGCACCGACTACGATGCGGCGGTCAAAGGGTTTCGCTGGCCGGACCCGGTGCCGTTTAACTGGGCGCTGGACTGGTTCGATGCCGAACTCGCACGCGCTCCCGAAAGCAAGGATCGGCCGGCGCTCTGGATCGTCGACGGCGACAGCGGGCGGGAGACAAAGCTTTCGTTCGAAACCCTGTCGCGCCGTTCCAATCAGGTTGCGAATTTCCTGCGCACCCAGGGCCTCAAGCGCGGCGATCATCTGTTGCTGCTGCTCGGCAACGTCGTTCCATTATGGGAAACCATGCTGGCGGCGATCAAATTGGGTGTGGTGGTGATTCCCGCGACCACGCTGTTGACGGCTGACGAGTTGCAGGATCGCCTCGATCGCGGCCGTGCCAGGGCCGTGGTGGCGTCCCAGGACCAGGTTGCGAAATTTGCCGGCCTCCGCGGCGACGATCTCATTCGTATCGTCGTTGGCGCGTCCTCAAAACACGAAGGCTGGCTGCCTTACGAACAGGCCGCGGAGTTCCCGGATACATTCAAGCCGGATGGACCGACCGGGGCTGATGATCCGATGCTGCTGTATTTCACCTCCGGCACCACCGCGAAGCCGAAACTGGTGCGGCACAGCCAGCGCAGCTATCCGGTCGGCGGACTGTCGACGATGTACTGGCTCGGGTTGCAGCCCGCCGATGTTCATTTGAACATTTCCTCGCCGGGCTGGGCCAAGCATGCCTGGAGCTGCTTCTTTGCGCCGTGGAACGCCGGCGCCACCGTGTTTGTGGTCAACCAGCCCCGCTTCGATGCCAAGGGACTGCTTGCGACCATCGCCAGATGCGGCGTGACCACCCTGTGCGCGCCGCCGACGGTGTGGCGGCTGTTCATCCAGGAAAAGCTCGCAGGCTATAAAGTGTCGCTGCGCGAGGTCTGCGGCGCCGGCGAGCCGCTCAATCCCGAAGTGATCGATCAGGTTCGCGGCGCATGGGGGCTGACAATTCGCGACGGCTACGGCCAGACCGAAACCACGGCGCTTGCGGGAAATTCGCCCGGCCAGAAGGTGAAGGTCGGATCGATGGGCCGTCCGCTGCCCGGTTACCGCGTGCAGATCACCGACATCGACGGAAACATCACCAAGGAGGGCGAGGTCAGCCTGTTGCTCGGCGCCGATCGGCCCGCCGGCCTGATGCAGGGCTATCAGGGCGACGACGGCAAGGTGAGCGGCGCCGACGGCGATCTCTATCGCAGCGGCGACGTGGTGTTCGCCGACGATGAGGGCTATTTGACCTTCGTCGGCCGTTCCGACGATGTCTTTAAATCGTCGGACTACCGGATAAGCCCGTTCGAGCTCGAGAGCATCCTGCTCGAACATGAATCGGTGGCGGAGGCCGCGGTGGTTCCCAGTCCCGATCCAATTCGGCTGGCGATCCCGAAAGCCTATGTGCTGCTGGTATCGGGCACGGAGCGTTCGCCGCAAACCGCGCTTTCGATTTTCAGGCATTTGCACACCCGGCTGTCGCCATTCAAGCGTATCCGGCGCATCGAATTCGTGACCGAACTGCCGAAGACGATTTCCGGCAAGATTCGCCGCGTTCAGTTGCGCCGGCTCGAACACGACAATAATCGCGACGATGCGCTGCGCGGCCAGGAATTCCGCGAAGAGGATTTCCCGGAATTGCAGAAAATAAGGTCAGCCTGAGCTAGTGCCACCGATTTGAAGTTCCTGCAGCATTGCTGCGAGTTTGTCTCAGGAACTTCAAATCGAAAGGCGGCACTAGAATAGTTAAGTTGGCAGTGTCCCTTTGTTTCCGAAGTTCGTATCACGGGTGCTGCAAGGGTTTACGAACTTCGGAAACGGGACACTGTGGAGAACTGACGATGAATGAAGTCTGGAAGAAACCACCGATTTCACTGGAGGCCTATCAGAAAATGGTCGGTCACGAGGTCGGCGTGTCGTCATGGCATCTGGTCGATCAGAGCCGGATCGATGTCTATGCCGATGTGATTGAGGACCATCAATTCATTCATGTCGATCCCGAGCGCGCCAAACGCGAAACATCGTTCGGCACCACGGTGGCGCACGGTTTCCTGACCATGTCGCTGATGAGCATCATGTCGTACGAGGTCATGCCGGTGATCTCGGGCACGACGATGGGCGTCAATTACGGCTTCGACAAGCTCCGCTTCATCTCGCCGGTGCGCTCTGGCTCGCGCGTCCGCGGCCGCTTCACTTTGGCCGAAGCGAAATTGCGCAAGCCGACCGAATTGCTGTCGCGAACCAACGTGACCGTCGAGATCGAGGGCGAGACGAAGCCCGCTTTGGTCGCCGACTGGATCGGGCTGATTTACTTTGCTTAGTATCAGCCGTCATGGCCGGGCACAGCCTTCCGAAGGACGGCGTCGCTTCCGCTCGCCTATGTCCCGGCCATCCACGTCTTGTCTGATGCAACAGCCAAAAAGACGTGCCCGGCAACGCAGGTAAGTTTACGCAATCTGCGTAGATTGCTATCGCCGGGCATGACGAAGGAACCCACATCCAGGAAACTTACGCATGACAATCAGGTTTGACGGACGCGTCGCCATCGTTACCGGCGCGGGCAATGGTCTCGGGCGCGCCCATGCGCTGGGACTTGCAAGTCGCGGCGCAAAGGTCGTGGTCAATGATTTCGGCGGCGCCCGCGACGGCACCGGCGGTTCGCTCACGGCGGCTGAAACCGTGGTCGAGGAAATCCAGAAAGCCGGTGGCGTGGCGATGGCTGACGGAGCCGACGTCTCGAACTTCGAGCAGGTCAAGGCGATGGTCGCCAAGGCCACGGAAAAATGGGGCAGCGTCGATCTGCTCTGCGCCAATGCCGGCATCCTGCGCGACAAATCATTCGCCAAGATGGAAGTGGCCGATTACGCGAAAGTGCTCGACGTTCATCTCAACGGCACCTTCTATTGCTGCAAGGCGGTGTGGGACGGCATGCGCGAGCGCAACTACGGCCGCATCGTCGTCACGACCTCGTCGTCAGGGCTTTACGGCAATTTCGGCCAGGCCAATTACGGTGCGGCGAAAACGGGCATGGTCGGACTGATGAACGTGCTCGCCGAGGAAGGCCGCAAGACCAACATTCGCGTCAACATGATTTCGCCGACCGCGGCGACGCGGATGACCGAGGAACTGCTGCCGCCGCAGGCGCTGGCGCTGATGAAGCCCGAGGCGATCACGCCGGCGGTGCTGTATCTGCTCGGCGAGGACGCTCCGACCCGCACCATCATGGGCGCGGGCGCGGGGTCCTTTGCGGTGATCAAGATCATGGAAACCGAGGGCATCAACCTGGCCCCATCCGAATGGACGCCGGACGCCATAGCTGCGCATTTCGCTGAGATCAGCGACATGTCGAGGGCGAAGGCGCTGGAAGGCGCGTTCCAGCAGACACAGAAATACGTCGAGCAGGCCGCGGCGAGAGCGGGCGTGATATTGTAGGGGTGATGGCTCTAACGCCGTCATTCCGGGGCGCGAGCGAAGCGAGCGAGCCCGGAATCCATAACCACGACAGGGGATATGGATTCCGGGCCTGCGCCAAGAGGCGCATCCCGGAATGACGATGCTTGTATCACGTTCTCTTCAAACCAAAACTGCCGTCATCGGCGCCGGTCCGGCCGGCCTGATGGCAGCCGAAGTGTTGGCGCAAGGCGGCGCCGGCGTCACGGTCTATGATGCGATGGCCTCGGTCGGCCGCAAGTTTCTGCTGGCAGGACGCGGTGGCCTCAATCTGACGCACAGCGAGCCGTTGCCGGCGTTTCTGGCGCGCTACGGCAAGGCGATGCCGCAGCTGGCGCCTGCGATCGATGCATTTCCGCCGGACGCGTTGCGCCGATGGAGCGAAGCGCTGGGACAGCCGACCTTTGTCGGCTCCAGCGGCCGGGTTTTCCCGGAAGCGTTCAAGGCTTCGCCGCTGCTGCGGGCGTGGCTGCGGCGGCTGGATTCAATGGGCGTGCAATTCGCGCTGCGCCACCGCTGGACCGGATGGGACTCCGATGGACGTCTTTCGTTTGTGACGCCCGACGGCCCGCGCACCGTTGATGCCGATGCGAACGTGCTTGCGCTCGGCGGCGCCAGTTGGCCGCGGCTCGGGTCCGATGGTGGATGGGTTGAAACGCTCGCCGCCAAGGGCGTGACCATATCACCCCTGCGGCCAGCCAATTGTGGATTTACCGTCGCCTGGTCCGATATCTTTCGCGATCGCTTCGAAGGCCAGCCGCTGAAAGGCGCTGCGTTTTCATTTGGCGGGCAGGCGCTGCGCGGCGAATCCGTCATTACCCGCACCGGCATTGAAGGCGGCGCCCTCTATGCGCTGTCGGCTGATTTGCGCGAGGCCATCATGGCTTCGGGCGAGGCGACACTGCACATCGCGTTGCGGCCCGAACTCGACATAAACGATCTGGTCACGCGGCTGTCGGCACCGCGGGGCAAACAATCATTCTCGAACTGGCTGCGCAAGGCGGCGCAGCTTTCGCCCGTCGGCATCGGTTTGTTGCAGGAAGCAGCGGTGGTGTCCGGCGCGCCGCTGACGTCGCATTCGCCTGTGGCTCTTGCCGGATTGATCAACGCCGTGCCGGTCAAATTGAATGGCGTCGCGCCGATCGCGCGCGCGATTTCGACGGCCGGCGGAATCTCGTTTGCTGAAATCGATGCCGGCTTCATGATCCGCCGCTTGCCCGGCGTGTTCGCCGCGGGCGAGATGCTCGATTGGGAAGCACCGACCGGCGGCTATCTGCTGCAGGCCTCGTTCGCGACCGGCGCGGCGGCGGGGAGGGGGGCGTTGCGGTGGTTGGAGGGCACCGTCTGAAGCACGTCGCCAGACCTCACACATGCGATGATGCGAACTTCTGTTTCAGATCACTAGCGCTGGACATCACAGGGTGCTCCGTCAAAGCGGACGCGCGCGGCATGGATATCGGAATAACGACGGTCGGCCCAATCGATGAGGCTCGCCATCGGGTCCAGCAGGGATTGGCCTAGCGGGGAAAGGCAATATTCAACGCTCGGCGGCTTGGTCGGAAAGACATGGCGGGTGATCAGTCCGTCGCGCTCCAAGTCGCGCAGCGTCTGGGTGAGCATGCGCTTGGAGATGTCGCGGATGGCTCGATGAAGCTCGCTGAAGCGCTGCGGTCGCGTGGCGAGGGTCATGATCATGAGTATGCTCCATTTGTCGCCGATCCGGTCGAGCACGTCGCGCACCGGGCAACATACAGGTCCTGCCGACTGGGCGTCGTCCGATTGATATCGGCTGAATCGCTCGATCGCGCTCATTGCGTCGCTCATGCGGGTTTCCTTTTTCTCTCCTGGTTACAAAAAACTGCCTCCTTACGATGCAGGTCTAAGGTCTTTATATGAGACCTACTCTAGAATGTAGACCATTTGGCAACGGGAGAATACATATGTTTCTAGTCGTGGGAATTACGGGAAAAGTAGGCAGCGCAACCGCCACACATCTGTTGGCGCAAGGTAAGAAGGTACGCGCGCTGGTTCGCGACCGCGCGAAGGCGGCAAGCTGGACTGCCCAAGGCGTGGAACTGGTCGAGGGCGACTGGAACCATGCGGTCGCCATCGAGCGGGCGCTCAAGGGCGTCGACGGCGCGTTTGTCATGTTGCCAGCCGTCTGGGCCCCCTCGCCGGACTTCAAGGAAGCCAAGGCCGTCATCGCGAACTATGTCGAGGCGCTGACCAAGGCCGCGCCGCCGCGTGTGGTCGCGCTCTCGTCGATGGGGGCGAACCGGACCAGCGGGCTGGGGATGATCACCGCTCTGTCGCTGCTGGAGCAAAGCTTTCGCGACTTGGCGTCACCGATCGCCTTCGTGCGCGCCGGCGGGTTCTTCGAGAACTTCCTTTACGGCCTGCACGTCGCCCAGGGCGGCACGCTCCCAGTTTACTACAATCCGACCAGCCGGAAATCGACGATGGTCGCGACGAACGACATCGGTGCCGAGGTAGCGACGCTGCTGACCGGGCCGGCGTGGTCGGGGCATCGCGTCGTCGAACTTGGTTCGATGGTCAGCGCGGATGAAGTCGCAGCGCAACTGGGCGATGTCATGCAGCGCGAAGTCAAGGCCTTCGCTGTCCCCCGGGCCGGTTGGCCAGCAGCGTTCGAGCAGTTCGGCATCCCGAAGGGCCAAACCGGCCCGGCCGAAGCGATGTTCGAGGCCGTCAACGCGGGCTGGATGGACCTCGGCGTCGCTGGCACGGAGCACGTCGCCGGCACAACGCTTCCCCGCGATGTCTTCGCGGCGGCCCAGAAGGCCGCCACGGCGTAGGTCCGCGGATCAGCGATGAGATGCGACTTTCGGACCTGCTCCGGAAATTCGCATCTCCTTCGGAATGAATGTGTCGCGGCCGGCCGTCTCTTGGCGCGACCACACAGGTCCTCCGCGGCGCCCTATCAGAAAAGGTTGGACAAATGTCAAAGATTTCCTGGCGCCAAGTCTCGGCCTTGGCACTTGCAGCTTTCTTCGTCGTGGGATCGCTCAGCAACATCTTCGCCCTTGGGTCTATCTACGAGGAATATCTGAGGTGGGGATACCCGCACTGGTTCCATTTCGTGACCGGAGCGCTGGAGCTCACGACCGCCGTTCTGCTGGCGCAGGCACGGACGCGACAGTGGGGATCGGCACTCGGCTGCG
>JAJYAH010000279.1 GCA_021779635.1 Pseudomonadota bacterium
GAAAGACCGGATTGCTTCATCGCGGAGCCCGTCATCGGACGGCGCTTCGCGCCGATCCGGTGGCTCCTCGCAAAGACGGAAGGGATTTATTCATGACATTCGCCTATCCGATCGAGAGCAATGCGGTGCATCCGGTGCGATTGTCGCCGGCGTATCGCAGTACGCTGAAGCGGTCGCCGCAGAAGCCGCTGATCATCATGCGCCACACGCTGTCGGAACTGACCGGGCCGGTCTACGGCCACGAAACGGTGCGCGAGAACGATCACGACCTCACCATCCAGCACGCCGGCGAGCCGCTGGGCGAGCGCATCATCGTTCACGGCCATGTGCTGGATGAAGACGGCCGCCCGGTGCCGAACACGCTGCTCGAAATCTGGCAGGCCAATGCCTGCGGCCGTTACATCCATGTCGTCGATCAGCATCCGGCGCCGCTTGATCCGAATTTCACCGGCGCGGGCCGCGCACGATCCGATGCCGACGGCTATTACCGGTTCATCACGGTCAAGCCCGGCGCCTATCCATGGGGCAACCACCACAACGCCTGGCGCCCGGCCCATATTCATTTTTCGGTGTTCGGCCACGCCTTCGTCTCAAGGCTGGTGACGCAGATGTATTTCCCTGGCGATCCCCTGTTCGAATTCGATCCGATCTTCAATTCGGTGCCGGACGAGAAGGCGCGGATGCGGATGGTCTCGTCCTTCGATATCGACAACACCCAGCCGGAGTGGGCGTTGTGCTACCGCTTCAACATTGTGCTGCGCGGGCGCAATGCCACGCCGATGGAGACAAAATAGTGCAAGGACCTGCCGAAAAAGGGATTACGCCGTCGCAGACCGTCGGTCCGTATTTCAAATACGGACTGACGCCGGGCGGCAAATACCAATGGAACGACGCCTTCACCAGCAACCTGGTCACCCCGGACACTTCGGGCGAGCGCATCAGGGTCGAAGGCCGGGTGCTCGACGGCGACGGGCAGCCGGTCGGCGATTGCATGCTGGAGATCTGGCAGGCCGACGCGCAAGGCCGCTTCAGTGATCCGCGGGACAATCGCGCCTTGCCGAATTCGGCGTTCAAGGGTTTCGGCCGTTGCGGCACCGATCCGAACGGCGATTATGCGTTCGACACCATCAAGCCGGGGCAGGTGCCCGATCCCGACGGCAAGCTGCAGGCGCCGCATCTGTTGCTGGCGATTTTTGCGCGCGGCTTGCTGCTGCACAATTACACGCGGATCTATTTCGACGGCGAGGCGGCCAACGCCGCTGATCCGATCCTGGCGCTGGTGCCAGCCGACCGCCGCGCCACCCTGATCGCGACGCGCAAGCCGGGCAATGGCAACGCCGTCTATGGTTTCGACGTCCGCCTGCAGGGCGACGACGAGACCGTTTTTTTCGATATTTGATGGTTATTCGTCACTGCGAGCGGAGCGAAGCAGTCTAGAAAACAAGTAAGGGCTGGATTGCTTCGTCGCTGCGCTCCTCGCAATGACGGCAGAAGCTCCAGGCGATCAAACCCTACTCCATCACCGCATGATCCGGCGGCGCCGACTGACTGCGGAGTGCTGCCTTGGTGGAGCCGATCATGATCGCCAGCGGTATCGCGCACAGCGTGAACAGCATCACCATCTGGTAATCCAGCGAGAAGGCGATGATCTGCGCCTGCAGGGCGACCATCACGTCGGCCAAAGCGCGCCCGCCGTCGCTGTTGAGGTCGATCAGGCTGCGCACATCCGGCATCTGCAGCGCGTGATTGAACGGGGTGATGTGCTCGGACAGCACCGCGTAGACACGGCGCCCGCCCTCGGTCAGTTGCGCGATGACGACGGAAATCCCGATCGAGCTTGCGACATTGCGCATCAGGGTCAGCATCGAGGTGCCGTCGGTGCGCAGATGGTTGGGCAGGGTCAGGAACGCCACCGTGCTGAGCGGTACGAACACCAGCCCGAATCCGAACCCCTGCACGATGCTCAGGGTCACGATCTCCGCACTGCTGGTCTGATCGGTCCAGCCGGTCATGTAGAACAGCGAAACGCAGGTGATGCTGAGGCCGCTGATGATCAGCGTGCGGGCCTCGATATATCGCATCATGCGTCCCACCAGCATCATGGCGACAAAGGTGCCACAGCCGCGGCTCGCCAAGAGCAGGCCGGCGGAAATGATCGGGTAGCCGATGACGTTCTGCAAAAACGGTGACGACATCGCCATGGTCGAGAACAGCACAAGCCCCATGACCGCCATGAAGACGCAGCCACCGACGAAATTCCTGTCCTTGAAGATCGCAAACTGGATGAACGGCTTTGAGGTCGTCAGCGAATGCGCAAAGAAATAATAGAAGCCGATGATCGAGACGATGATCTCGGCGATGATTTCATTTGATTCCAGCCAGCCAAGCTGCTCACCGCGGTCGAGCGCGACCTGCATGGCGCCGATGCCGACCGCAAGCGCCGCGAATCCGAACCAGTCGAAGCGCAGGTCGCGATTGGCGTTGGTCTCGTCCATGAAGACCATCAAACCGAGCACGGTGAAGATTCCGAACGGCAGATTGACGAAGAATACCCAGTGCCAGGAATAGGTCTCGGTGAGCCAGGCGCCCAGCGACGGCCCCATGATCGGGCCCATCATCACGCCCATGCCCCAGATCGACATCGCCTTGGCGCGCTCGTGCAGCGCATAGGAGTCCAGCATCACCGCCTGCGACAGCGGCACCAGCGCCGCGCCGAACACGCCCTGCAGCAGGCGGAACAGCACCATCTGGTTGATGTCCTGCGCCATTCCGCACAGCACCGAGGCGACCGTAAAGCCGCCCGAGCACAGGATGAAGATGCGCTTGCGGCCGAAGCGGTTGGCGATCCAGCCCACCGGCGCGGTCATGATCGCGGCGGCGACGATGTAGGAGGTCAGCACCCAGTTGATCTGGTCCTGCGACGCCGAGAGGGACCCTTGCATATAGGGCAGCGCGACGTTGGCGATAGTGGTGTCCAGCGCCTGCATGATGGTCGCGGTCATGGCGCAGATCGTCACCATGTTCCGGCGCAGGCCGGGAACGGCAACGGGCGCCGCGGCCATCGTGCTCATAAGGGTTAGTCCTGGGTCGCCGCCGCCGGCTGCAAGCCGAGCAGGGCGGCGAGCGAACGGCGATGGCGGGTGTCGATGGTGGTATAGGCGCTCATGCCGGCCTTCAGCTTGCGGACGTATTTGTCATCGCTGTCGAAATAGATCCGCACCGGCACCCGCTGCACCACCTTGACGAAGTTGCCGGTGGCGTTCTGCGGCGGTAGGATCGCGAATTGCGCGCCGGTGCCGGGGCTGAGCGAACCGATGGTGCCCTTGAAGGCATGATCCGGGAATGCATCGACGTCGATATCGACCTGTTGTCCCTCCGCGACATGGGTGAAATCCGATTCCTTCAGGTTGGCATCGACCCAGGGCTTCGCAGTGTCGATGACGCTGAACACCGGTGCGCCGGCAATCACAAAACGGCCGAGTTGAATCTGATCGACCTGGGTGGCGATGCCGTCGATCGGCGCGCGCATCACGGTGTGATCGAGGTTGCGCTCGGCCTGGCCGAGCGCCGCCTTGGCCAGCGCATAGGGCGGAAACTCCTCAAGCGGCAGATCGGCATTGCCGAGCAGCTGGGTTTTCGCACTTGATGTCTGCTGCTGGACGAAGGCGAGCTGCGCTCGCGCGGTGACGAGGGCGGTCGAGGAATTGTCGAGGTCGAGCTGCGAGCCGAAAGTGCTCTTGACCAGCGTCGACTTGCGATCGACATCGCGCTGCTTCAGGTCGACACCCTGCTGCATGAGATCGGCCATTTTGGAGAAAATCTGGATATTGGCCTTCAGATTGTCATAGGTGGTGCGGGCCTGGTCGAGCGTGGCCTTGGCCTGCTGCTCCGCCAGACGGAACGGGATCGGGTCGATCTCGAACAGCACGTCGCCTTGCTTGACCTGCTGGCCTTCGCGAACCACGATCTTTTCGATCTTGCCGGAGATGTCGGGCGTGATCAGGACCTTCTGGGCGCCGACATAGGCGTCGTCGGTCGTCACATAGCGGCCGCCTTCGAGATAGAACACGAGCCCGCCGATCAGCGCCACCAGCGGCAGCACGATCAGCAAGAGCATGCGGCGGTAACGCCGCAGACCGGCCATCAACCGGCGGCGCGGCTGCCTCGCAACCGGGCTCGGCGGGCTCGACGGGGTGATCTTCTGCTCGGGCGGAAATTTGAGGACCGGTTCAGCCATAACGCTGCTCCTTCTTCGGAGGTTCGCCGGCCGGATTCTGAATGGCGTTGCGCACGTTCTCCTTGATCGCTTCCAGCTGGGTGAGGAGGCGGTGGGCGTCCGCCGGATTGATGCCTTCGAGCGCGGTTGCCGTCAGTTCGGAGCGCAGCCCGCTCAACTTGCCGAGTAACGGGCGCGCCGCCTTGCGCAGATAAAGCCGGTTGACGCGGCGGTCGGTCTCGTCGCCGCGGCGCTCGATCCAGCCATTGTCGCACAGCCGGTCGATCAGCCGGGTCAGCGTGATCGGCTGCATTTCCATCTGTTCGGCGAGTTCCGACTGCTTCAGGCCCTCGGTGCGCTCGACCTTGGCCAGCACCGCCCATTGCGCCCGGGTGATGCCGTAGCGCGCGGCCTGCTTGTCGGCATAGGCGCGCATCATCCGCTGCACTTCGCCAAGGGTAAACAGGAAGTTCATATCCACCGAACCGCGCATTCGCGTCGTCTCCATGAGCAACCGATATAATAAGCTTGCTCATGAATTTGTAAACGAAAGGCTGCCCCGCCGGCAGCACATGGCTCGATCCGCGGCATTGCCACGAATCCGGCGGCGCGGGGTTTGGGATTGGTGAACGAAATGCTACATATTGCCGGAATGACAGCGACCAAACCCGCGTTTCCCGCGCCCGACCATGATCACGACCGCTGCGCTGCGGACGCGATTCGTCACGCCGAGCGGGTCTGCGAGCGGCGGGCGCAGCGATTCACGCCGATCAGGCGTCAGGTGTTGCAGGCGCTGTTGTCGAGCCACCGTCCGCTCGGCGCCTATGAAGTGATCGACGAACTCGCCAAGGCGATGCCGCGGCCGGCGCCGATCACGGTCTATCGCGCGCTCGATTTCCTGATGGAGAACGGCCTCGTTCATCGCATCGAGAGCCGCAACGCGTATCTCGCCTGCGCGCACGACCATGACGCGGCGGCGATGGTGGCGTTTCTGATCTGCGAGCGCTGCGGTTCGGTCGGTGAGATTCCGGCCGCACCGGTGGCGCAAAGCCTCGGCGCGGCGGCGCGTGCCACCGGCTTTGTGCCGAAATTGTCGGTGGTCGAAATCACCGGCACCTGCGCGCATTGCCAGCGCGCCTGAAGTTTTTCGGGCATGACCCATTGCGAAAAACGCAAGGCCGCTTTTCGGGATCGTGCCCCAACACGGCGGCGAGCTAGTGCCGCCGATTTGAAGTTCCTGCAGCAGTTGCTGTAAGGTCCTCCAGGAACTTCAAATCGATAAGCGGCACTGGAATGATGAAGTTACCAGTGCCCCTTTGCTTCCGAAGTTCGTGTCAGAGGTTGCCGGGATGTATCACGAACTTCGGAAACGGGGCGCTAGCGATGAGGGGAAATGCCGTCAAATCAAGTGAACCCACCGGCCGGGCGTCCGCTCAGCCCGGGCGCCGTCGCATGGATGCTGATGCTGTGCCTGAGCTGGGGTTTCAACCAGATCGCGGTCAAGCTTGCCTTGCCGGACGTTCCACCGATGTTGCAGGCGATGATACGTTCGGCCGGCGCGTTGCCGGTGCTGCTCCTGATCGCGCGGCTGCGCGGCGTCAGGATGTTCGAACGCGACGGCACCTTGGGCGCCGGGCTGTTTGCGGGTCTCCTGTTCGGTCTCGAATTCGTGCTGCTGTTTCACGGCCTCAAGCTGACCTCGGCCTCGCGCGCGGTGGTGTTTCTCTACACCGCGCCGTTCTTTGTGGCGCTCGGCTCCTACCAGTTTCTCGGTGAGCGGCTGCGCGCGTCGCAATGGGGTGGGCTGGCCTTGAGTTTTGCCGGCGTGGCGCTGGCGATCGGCGTTCCCCAGGCCAATGTCGACGCCAAGGTGCTGCTCGGCGATCTCCTGGTCGTCGGTGGCGGCGCGTTATGGGCGGCCACCACGCTGGTGGTGAAGACGACGTCGCTGCTGCGGGCCCCGCCCGAAAAGGCCCTGGGCTACCAGGTGGCGGTATCGGTCCCGATTCTCGGGTTCGCGGCGTGGATTTGGGGCGAAACCCTGACCCGGGTTCCCGGCCCGCTGGCGCTGTCGCTGATGGCGTATCAGGCCATCTGGGTGGTCGGATTGACGTTTTTGATCTGGTTCGCGCTGGTAAGGACTTATTCCGCCAGCAAATTGTCGGCTTTTAGCTTTATCACGCCTTTGTTTGGCGTCGTGGCTAGCTATGTCATCATGCATGACACCTTGACCCCGATTTTCGGCGTCGCGGCCTTAGCGGTCATGGCCGGGCTTTACCTTGTTAACCGCCCTGACCCCGTGGTCCTGGTTCCGACTGATCCATTGCTGAATGTCACCAAAACCTGACGGCCCTTGCTCGTCTTGTACGTTGAATGACGTATGACGTCCTTGCGTCTGCCGATGTGAATTCTGAATGCAGATAGGGGCCTGAGCCGCAGATGGCAAAGGCCGAGCCTGACGTCAGCCGATCTCTATGGGCAGCGACGCATCCTTCGCCCACTCTCCCATCGATCCGTCATAGAGGGTGAGGTTGTCGTAGCCGAGCCGATGCAACAGAAACAGGTCGACGGTGGCGGAGATGCCGCCGCCGCAATAGGCCACCACACGCTTTTCCCTGGTGATCCCTTGCGAGGCGAACTTCTTTTCGGCGTCCGCGAGCGGCACAAAAGCCTTGGTCTGGGGATCGAGCAGCGTCGCCGCCGATACATTGCAACTGCCGGGAATCCGCCCCGGCCGGCCGTACCGACTAGGCTCCAGGCCCTTGTGGAATTGCGGGCCGAGCGCATTGACGACGACGGTGTTCCGATCATCCCTGGCGGCGAGCACGTCCTTTTTGCCGACAAAATATCCGGACCGCGGTTTCGCCGTGAAGGTCGCCGGCTGATATCCCTTCGCAGGCCCGCTCTCGATGGCGCGGCCTTCCGCTTTCCACTTGTCGAAACCGCCGTCGAGCACAAATGCGTTGTCAAAGCCCAGCGATTTCAGCATCCACCAGAAACGTGTCGCCCACATCGGTGTGCCGATGCTGTAAAGCACAACCTTGCTGTTTGCTCCGATCCCGTGGCGACCGAATGCGGCCTCAAGCTGTGCGACTTTAGGCATCATGAAGCGAAGGTCGGTGCCTTGATCTGAGAATTCGCCCTGCAGATCCAGAAAATCCGCATTCGGAATATGACCAGCCTCGTACGAATGACGTCCGGGTACAACGTTATAAGGAACGTTGCTGCCTTCAGCCGCAGGTTCGAGATAGGTCGTGCAATCGAAGAGCCTCAGATCCGGCCGGTCGATGATGTCAGCGAGTTCCGCCGACGTGATTAACCCGCTATGCTCTCTCATCTGTTTCCCCGAAACTATTTGGGCCGATGTTACGGCGCGCCATGCGTGATGAATAGGCTGATGCCGGGAGGTTGCTCTTTAATCCTGCGATTCCTGTCCAATATATTGTTCGGAGACGGGTTCACCGGGAACCCTGTGTTAGAGCCAAATTCCGGACTAAGGCATTGAATAGGTTAGGGAATGGTTCAATGATCGGTGATCCGCACGGCCCCGCCATCGTCCCCTTGGTGAATGTCACCAAAACCTGATATTCGAGACGTCATGAACAAACCCGAAAAACCGCTGCAGAACGACGTCGCCGGCCCCGCGGGCCGGCATAAAACCACGCAAGTCATGGTCGGCAATGTCGCCGTCGGCGGGGGCGCGCCGATTGTGGTGCAGTCGATGACCAACACCGACACCGCCGACGTCGCGGGCACGGTGGCGCAGATCGCAGCCCTGGCGCGCGCCGGCTCCGAGCTGGTGCGGATCACGGTCGACCGCGACGAAGCCGCCGCCGCCGTTCCGCATATCCGCGACGCCTTGCGCAAGCGCGGCATCACCACGCCCTTGATCGGCGATTTTCATTATATCGGCCACAAGCTCCTGGCGGATTATCCGGCCTGCGCCGAGGCGCTCGACAAATACCGCATCAATCCCGGCAATGTCGGCTTCAAGAACAAGCGCGATACGCAATTCGCCGACATCATCGAGATCGCGAACAAGAACGACAAGCCGGTGCGGATCGGCGCGAACTGGGGTTCGCTCGATCAGGAATTGCTCACCAAGCTGATGGATGAA
>JAJYAH010000280.1 GCA_021779635.1 Pseudomonadota bacterium
CGCGCTTCGCGTTCAGCCCGCAACGCCTCACGTTCGATCAACAGCGCCGCCTGGGCGCTGGCAAGATCCGAAGGAAGATCATCCGGCTTCAAACTCATGAAGCCAGTGAATCAGATTTTCCGGTAGATTCAATTGCAGAATGCTATCCAACCCGCGTTGGACGCAAAGTTTCTTGAGGATTTCGCCAGTCGATCCCAGACAGCAGGTAAGAAAGCTGTGCCGGGGAGATCGTCACTGCTTCACCGGCAGCCGAAGGCCAGATGAATCTTCCTCTTTCGAGTCTTTTTGTAAACAGGCATGCTCCCTGAGAATCGTGCCAAATGACTTTTATCAGATCTGAACGGCGTCCCCTGAAGCAAAACAAATGACCCCCCAGTGGGTCATGCTTCAAGACCTCCTGCACCTGCAAAGCCAAGCTCGGAAAGCCGCGCCGCATATCGGTATGGCCCGTCGCCAGCCATACCCGCACGCCAGAGGGGATCGGAATCATCGCAGCGCCTTCAACACCGCCGACACCAGCAAGGGCGGCGCCGACCCGCAAATCCTGATCCGCCCGCTCCCCGTCAATTCCACCACGATCACTTCACCGGACGGCGCCGCTTCCTTGATCGGCTCCGCTTTCATCGCCGCTTCCACAAAGCCCTGTTCAGCAAGATCCTGGCGAAGCCGGCGACGCCAAGTGTAAATCAGACCCGTCGAAATATCGTGATCCCGCGCAACCTGCGCCACACACGATCCCGGCGCAAAGGCCTCCGCAACGATCCGGCACCGTTCATCCTCGCTCCAACGCCGCCGGCGTTCCGGCCCCGTAAGCACCGAAATCTGACCCATCAACCGCTCTTAAGCTCGCTCTTAAACACGTGCTTATGAGTGCTCAATCCGCCTCTCAGAACAAGGCGGTCTTCATCGTAGGCGTACAATGTTACTCACTGGCACCTCCTTGATTACCTGCCGATCAACGCGAAACCGCGACTCAGCACCGCAAGAATTACGGCAGCAGTCGCGCACTCTGTCAACACGTGGCCTTCATTGCGGATTTTCTTCCTTGGCCTATACTTCTCGCATGACCACCGTGAAAGAGTTGTTGGAGCGGATCGACAGTTGGCCGAAGGACGCGCAGGACGAACTCGCCCGCTCGATGACCGAAATCCAAAGTCGCTACATTAAAGTTTACCGCGTAGATCAGGAAGAGCGCGAGGCGCTGGCGCGGAGCGCTGACGACGTTCGCAACAATCGGTTCGCATCCGACGCGGATGTCGAGGACACATTCTCTCGATTTCATCGAGCATGAAGGTTCGATATACCGAAACCGCCCTCTACGAGGTCGAAGAAATCCTGGCCTACATCGCGAAGGAAAATCCCCTTGCTGCCGACGAGGTCGCGGCTGTGATCCGCGCGTCCATCGATCGACTGGCAAACTTCCCACGCCTTGCCATTGAAACCGATGTGACTGGTGTACGCGTGGCCCCTGTTCTCCCCTATCGGTATCTGGTTTTCTACAGTGTCACGGACGGCGCTGTCGTTGTGCGCAACATTCGACATTCGTCTCGCGATCCGCAGGACTTCACCGAGTAGCGATAGGGTCCTGCCAACCTGGGTATTCCGGCACTTCTCCATCACCATCTTGGCGGCCCCCGGCAGCAGGCCGGGTCACGCTCTATCCCCCGGCATACGCCGGGTGACCGAGCCCCGCGCCCAGATCGCGGGTCTCGGCCCATACGGGTAACGATCGTTGCCGCACGCTCGCCCAAACTTCGGTCCAGCAGAGGCAATTCGAACCTCCAAACTTTGGCAACGGCACCGTCCACAGTAACGGCCAATCTTCAAGCCAGCCGGCCGACCGTGGGCTACAATGTTTGCATGTCACTCGATGACGACGATTGTCCGGCAGTCGCCGAGCACCAGCCCCGCGAGGCTGAAGATCAGTTCGACGAGGATTTGATGCGCGACTTGGAGCGGCAACAATCCTCGCCATCACGCTAACGACCCCGACATACTCCCCCACTTGCGGCCCCACATACCGTATGTGGTCCCGACATGTGGTGGCACTCTCCCAATTCCTCAACAATCTCAACAAATTCCGCACACACAGCCCGTCAGCCTTACGGCACGACTCCAATAGGCTTCACTTCGCCTTACGGCTTCGTGCTCCGCCCACTCATTCATGGTTCCCCAAAGTTCGCTCCTCACTGCCTGCTCAATAAATGAGACAGGCAGATATCGTCGCTTCATTGGGGATACACATGAACTTGGGGAATCCTATTGGAGTCGTGCCCTTTCGGGCAACGACGGGACTGTGTGGCGGAGCATTCCACAGTGAGACAAGTTCACTTGTCACCATTCACGCGAACACAAAAGTTTCGCACCGACGAAACTTTTGTGTTCGATTTTGCAATTTCCGACAATCGCGAAATTCTCTTTTTTGAGTTTTCAAAACTTTTGCATTGTACAATGCGATGGGGTCGCCAAAAGTGGTGGCCGGGGATGACCCCTGCGAGCGGGCGCCGGCCACAAGCCGGCGTGGCGAGCGTAGTGTTACCGACGCGTAGTGAAGGCGAAAGTGACACACCGAGGGTTAAGCCGGCCCAGGGCAACCCTCTGCCCTGCACGACGCAGGGCTCCCCTCTGGCCATGACTTCCGAACATATCACCATCGGTACCGCCACGCGCGGGCTCTCGTCGAACGTTCCGGTCACCATCGATCCGGCCGCTCGTGCCCGGCATACTTTCATTTCCGGCCAAACCGGCACCGGCAAGTCCGTGTTGCTCCGCAACATTGCCGCGCAGCTCGCCGCCAGCGGTAGCGGCTTTGCCTTTATTGACCCGCATGGAGAGAACGCCGAAGCCCTCGTCTCTCTGATCCCCTCTTCTCGCGCGGCCGAGCTGGTCTACATCGACCTTTCCGACACAGCGAACTCTATCGGCCTCAACTTTTTAGCCGACGTGCCCGCGGCGAAGCGAGCGACGGCGGCCGCAAACGTAGTTGCGGCCTTCGTGCACATCTGGGGTAAGGAGGCCGTCGGTGATCGGTCGCAGGAAGTCCTTCGAAACTCTCTAATCGCGTTGATGGAGGCGGGCGAAGCGACCCTGCTTTCCGTTCTTCGGCTCTTGCGAAGCGATACCTACCGTACGGAAATCATTTCCAAAGTCGAAGACCCGTTGGTCAGAAGTTATTGGGTCGAAGCATTCGGAACGTGGGACGACCGCTTCCGCGATCAAGTTACCGCGCCGATCAGCAACAAGCTGGATGCTTGCCTGACCCACCCCGCCATCCGCAACATCGTGAGCCAGCCGAAGAATACCATCGACATTCGCAAGATGATGGACGAACGGCGCATCCTGATTGCAAACTTGAACAAGGGCGGCGTCGGCGAACAGACCTGCCGGTTCTTCGGCGCATTGCTGGTTTCGGCGATCTCAAGCGCTGCATTCTCGCGCAGTGATATTCCCGAAGATCAAAGGGTGCCGTTCGATCTGGTCCTGGACGAGTTCAGTTCCGTCATCACCACCGATATCTCCACCATTCTTTCCGAGGCCCGCAAGTATCGTCTTCAATTGACGCTCGCCACCCAATACCTCGATCAGATACCGCCGGACATCCTGTCGTCCGTCTTCGGCAACACTGGCACTTACATTTCGCTGCGGCTCGGCGCCGACGACGCCCGCGAGATGGCAAAGCAGTTCGGCGTCGACGGCCGGGCTTTTCTTGATCTAAAAAACTTCACCGCCAGGGCCCGGCCGCTTATGAACGGCGATCCGGGCACTCCCGAATATGTCGTCCTGCTACCGCCTGCCCTTCCGCTCCACTCCCGGGCCGGCCAGCTCATTCAAAACTCGACCACGCGGTTTGCTCGCAAGCGCGAAGAGATCGAAGCCCGCATCAAACGACTGTTCGCCGTGTAGCGGGAGGTCGAGATCAGGCTCAAAAAGTTTCCCCGACAGGCTTGACTCTCACGTATCTTCTGGATCACTCTACTTTTCGTTGCGGCACAGCGGGGGCTGAATATGCGCGTGACCATCGAGCATCGCGAGCAGCCGTCGGGCATGCTCGGCAATCACACCGACTGCTACATCGACTGCAATGTTGAGTTTAGTGAGGAGGAGCGCGCCATCATCAAGGCGCGAGACCTCTACCGCGAAGGCTTCACGATCCGCGCCGCAACGCCGCAAGTGACCAGGGCCGCGTTCTGGGGTTCTGGATTGATGCGCATCGCCGGCCGGGTCCTGATCGTCGTGGGCATCTTGCGCGTTCTCTATGAGGGCTTTGGCCATATTCCGACGAACTATGGCGTTCCGCTACTCGTTCTCGGCATCGCCCTGGAAGTCTGGGGCTTTGTGCGCCAGCGCGGGGCAAACAAGCGCATGGATAATGACGAGCAGGAGATCACCATCAAGCAGTTGCTATCGAACCCGCGCTTTACCGTGCACACCATTAACGCGGCGGTCTCCAAAGTCATTGAAGACGAAATTCGCGAACACCTCACCGCCTTGAAAAACCTGATCCAAAACAGCGCCGAGCTTCGCACGAAGCAGACCTTCGAGCTATGAGCGGCAAGGACGACTGGCTGCACGGGCTGACCGGTTCGAACGATCCGATCATGAACGCCGCGGTCGCCGTGTTCCTGGCAATAACGGCGATCGTACTCATCGTGGCCGGCGGCCTCTTCCTGTTGCCCGTCGTGATCGTGATCGGAATTGCCAAGGGCGCGCATTGGTACATGACGCGTCCGACGCCGACTGACCAGCTCTATGCCCAGGCCCAGCAGCGCACCATCGCCGCGAATTTCCCAGAGCCGGAGAAGTTCAACACGGCTTTCGTCGAGCGTTTTCTCGACGTGCTCGGCGACAGCCTGCCGACGTATCAACTCTTTGCTGGCATCGCACATGTCGTGGACCAGCTCTACACGGCAGAAAACCTCTCCAATCCCCTCCCCCCGTTAGCGCCCGATAGCCCGATTGAAGAGGGCCGCTACCGCGACGAGCTCATCGCGCATCACCGCAAGACCGCGGACGCCCCACGTACCCTAGAGATCATCAACGCCACCCTGGGCAAGGCCCTCCTCGGGTTCGCCTCCAACCTGCCGCCGCTTGCCAAAATGACGCGAGACGAATTTGCAGACAGCGACGAAGTCGAGGAGTTCGCTAGCTTTCCTCTCATCGATACTCTCCAAGACGTGGACCAAGCCGTTGTGCGTTTAACGGTTCCGTTTTTCGCGGAGGAGGTGACGGAGCTCGGCTTGTTTACGACCTTGCGCCGGCAACTAGATCGCAACTACCGCGCTGTCTCCGCCGCGCGCGGCCGATCGGATCGGCTGGTTACGCCGGATGAGCACAAAGGCACGCCAGAGCAGATCATATTCGACTACCTCGGCAATACCCCGTTTGAATTGCTGTTCGCGGCGCCGATACCGTTCGCCTTCACCGACGAGCGCCGATTCGAACACATGCACATCGTCGGCGGCTCCGAGCACGGCAAGACGCAGTTGCTGCAACATCTGATCTTGCACGATTTGCGCCGGGACGATGCGCCTTCCCTGATCGTGATCGACAGCCAAGGCGAGATGCTGCGCAAGATTCAAGCGCTCGAATTGTTCGCCGACCAACCCGACCGCCTGATCGTCATCGACCCCGAGCAATATTCCCCCGCCCTAAACATGTTCGATACCAGCAACGCTCGGGCCGAAGGCTACAACGAGCTGCACCGCGAGCAATTGCAGGCCGGCGTCATCGAACTTTACAATTACATCTTTGCCTCGATCGCGGCGGAGATGACGAGCCGCCAGAGCACAGCGTTTGCCTTCGTCGCCCGGCTGATGCTCTCGATCCCCAACGCGACCATCCACACGTTGCGGGAGCTGATGGAAGACCCCGCCGCGTCCCTCGCCCACAGCCCATTCCGCGAGTTCATCGAGCGACTGGAGCCGACCGCGCGGTCGTATTTCGAGAATCAGTTCTTCACCAAGCGCTACGGCGACCTCAAGCAACAGATCGCGCGTCGGCTATACGGCGTGCTCTCGGTGCCCGCGTTCGACCGAATGTTTTCAGCCAAAGAATGCAAACTCGATATGTTCGAGGCGATGCAGACTGGCAAGGTGGTGCTCGTCAACACCAGCAAGGCGCTTTTGAAATCCGACGCCTCGGCGCTGTTCGGCCGCTACGTCATCGCGCTGGTGATCCGTGCGGTGTTCGAGCGGGTCGCAAGCCGCGTTCGCCGCCCGACCTTTCTGATCGTCGACGAGGCTTCCGAATATTTCGATGACAATATCCAGATGCTGTTGGAGCAGGCGCGCAAGTTCAATGTCGGCATCGTACTCGCCCACCAGCACCTTGACCAACTCACCACTGGATTGAAGAGCGCCATCGCCGCCAATACCGCCATCAAATTGGCGGGCGGGGTCAACGACCGCGATGCCCGCGCACTCGCCCCCGACATGCGCACCTCCCCGGATTTCATCGCGTCGATGCAGAAGTACCCCAAGTCCACCGAATTTGCCTGCTATGTCCGTAACACCACGGCACAGGCGTTGCGACTCACCATCCCGTTCGGGGCGCTGGAAGCCGCACCCACCATGTCATCCAAGGAAGCCGCAAAAGTCGTTACGCGGGACCGGGAGCGCTACGCGACATTACCCGACAAGCCGCGACCCGACGCGGCCAACCTCGACAAGCCGCCGCTAGACGCGACATCGCAGCCGACGCCCACAGTAGGGCCAGAAGACCAGGCGACACAGCCGAAGGCGGAAGGCCCAGAAGCGCCGAAAGAACCGGCGGTCGATCCGAACAAGAAACAATGGCCAATGTAATGTAAAATTAAATGGCATGAACATCGCTCATCAAGGTATCGCGTCGCATTCCGTAGCTTCACTTGCCGAACGTTTTCTCCCCGCCGGGCTTCCGGCATATCACCGGTATGGAGCCTCGCACTGAACGACAGCGCCGACCGCGCAATCGAGCACAGAAAACCACCGGCGTGTTGGTCAGAACCGACCACGACGCCCGTGGCATCGCCGAACCCCTGGAACGTTACGGCGAACTGTTGACCTGCCAGATCGTCGCCCTCTACAACGCGATCCACGGCTTGCCGCCGCGCAGCGCGCACACGCTGTCTCGGCTCAAGCAGCTTTTCCACGAATCAGAGGGATTGCCGGCCACCAGCAAAGTGCTGCTGCGGCCCGACTACCAGTGGCGTTACGGCTACAACCATCAGACCATCTATCGCCGCGCCGCCGGGACTGGCCGCCTGCTCCACGCCAAGGGGCTGTTCGACCCGATGATGGCGCGCTGGGCCAACACCAGCCGGATCGTGCAGCTCTCCGATGATCCCTGGCAGGAGCCTTCAGACCATGACGCGGCGCTCTCGCTCGTGATGTCATCGATCGAGATCGGCATTCGGCGCGATCCCCATCTGCGGTTCATCACTCATCTCGATATTCTCGGTCATGCATCGAGCGAGGCGCAGAACGCGCAAAGCCCGCTATCTATTCCCCTGCCGAAATTGCAGCACACCTTCGCCGACGGCAACACCGTCTCGCTTGCCGATGTGCACGTAAAGCCGGACGCCATGTTCGGCGTCGGGTATGAGGACGATCATAAATTCTTCGCTCTGGAGTACGATCGCAGTACCGAAGATGTCGAACCAACCAAGAATTTGCAGCGCGCCTCCTGGCTTCGGAAGATCCTGTCGTATTCCGCTGTCTCGTCGAAGCCGAAGCCGGTTTACCGAAGCTATCTGAAAATCCCCAGCCTTCTTGTGCTCTGCGTCTTCTCGGATGCTACCCGCATGGCACACGTCATGCGCCTCACCAAATCGCACGCGGTCTATCCGACCCAATTTCTCTTCAAGACAATCCCACCGGTCGATCCGCTTTTGAACGCAACCACGCTGCTCCACCTCGCGACCGAGCCGTGGCAGCGCATCGGCGGCACGTTCAATCTTTTAACAACTGACGAAGGGAGGTGATTGTTTTGGATATCGACAGCCAGATCGCCCGTGTCAAAGACCTCATTGCAAAGCGCGAGGAGATAGACACGGAGCTTTCGACAATGTTGGGCGTGACGGCGAAAGCCCGGAAGCCGCAGCGATGCTCGAATTGCAACGAGGAGGGTCATAGTGCTCGTACCTGTCCACAGTTGCTGGCACAATAAAGGTATTGGGCTGGCCTAACGGCCAGCCCAACTCTTGCACCGCATCTGCGGTTGTTATTCGTCCGCTGGCTCGTCGTCCGGCAGCAGCGGCGGAAGCAAGATCAACGTCCCGTCCCATTGTCCAACCGGCAGCGTGTTGAGCTTCACTGAAAAGCCCTCCTCGCCGTTCTTCCGT
>JAJYAH010000281.1 GCA_021779635.1 Pseudomonadota bacterium
TGGCAGCAATTGCGGGAGCGAGCCTGCCCTCCTGCTGGCCGAGAAACGCCCCGGCTGGAAACGGTAACTGGTTTTGGGCACCTTCCAGCTCCGGGCAGTTCAAAACACCAGCACCTTTTCGGCGGAAACGGTCATCGTCGCGAGTTCGGCCATGGTGCTGCGTCGTGCGCCAGCCATAATGTCGGCATCGCTGACGCCGCGCGCATCCATGCAGGTGCCGCAGAGCAGGACCTGGCCATTTCCGGCAAGGACGCCTTTCAGCATTCGTTCAACATTGTAGTAGCCGTCCGGCGTCTTCTGGCCGGACTTTGCGGCAGCGACCGCATCAGCCACCAGGAACACTGTGACGGACGCCGCAGGATCGCTCTTGGGGAGAGCGAGAGCGAGGCGCAAGCCGTTGTAGCACCGTTCGGTGCCGTAAGGCGGGTCGTTCAAAATCAGCAGGATTTGCATGGGCGTTCTCCTATACAGCTAAGCGAGCCGATTGGGCTCACTCGCCGAGCACACGTCGCCGGTCCTCGAATTCAGCCTTGTCGATTTCACCGCGGGCAAAGCGCTCCTTGAGAATATCGAGCGGAGTGCGAACGGGCGGGAATTGGTGCGGCGGCATTGCCCCGTGCCATGGCCCGCCCACCCATCGGACAAGAATCGCCACGACGGCAACCAGGATCGCGAGAAACAGGATCATGAACAATGGACCGAAAATCATGCCGTACCATCCTCCACCCCACCCCATCATGTGCGGTCCCCAACCGTAGCGTTCGGCGTCTGACGGAGCCTGCGCCCACGCTGCGTCGGGCAGGAGCGCGAGAGCTGCAAAAGCTTGGACCAGGACTTTGTGCATCGGCTTGCTCCATGGTTAGGAAGATGAATTTTCTATTCCGTCGGTCGGGCTCGCTCGTTGCGCCAGATCAACTGATATCTCGCCCGAGCATCTCTTCTGGTTATAGGGCGTCACCAGCGGCTCCTTCAGAGATTCGAGGCGAGAGGTTTCCTCGCTGCCACCGCGATGAAGGCCGCGCCGAAGGTCGTGGTTCGGCCAAGCCAGCAGTCGAGAGGTGCAAGCAACTCTGCCGCCAGCGCCAAAGGCGGATAATATGCGGCGCCGCGAATGCCGGTCACCTCGAGCCCGGCCGCCTCGATCAGTGAACGGAGTTCGCCAGCCGTCCGGAATGCCGCCGCGCGCCAGGTCGGGCTTCCAAACCAACCTCGAACGCGACGCTTTAGGCTCCACAGGCTCCAGCGTCCGAGTTCGCCGATGACCAGTCGCCCGCCAGGCTTCAGAACACGCGCCATTTCGGCGATCGCTTGCGCGGCATTGGGGACGAAGCAAAGGCTCGTGACCGCGAGCGTGACATCAAACGTGCCACGAAGAAAAGGCAACGCCTCACCTCTGCCCTCGATGATGGTCAGCGGGACAGCTTCCCGTTCGGTCCGCTGTCGAGCCGCGGCAATCATGGCCGGGTCTGCATCGAGACCCGTCACATGTGCGCCTCGCCGGGCTAGAACCACGGCAAGCGCGCCGTCACCGCAGCCGACGTCCAGCAGCATCTTGCCCGTCAAGGGCCCGAGCAATTCAAGCAGCAGCGCCTGCTCCAGCCTGTCGGTGATCGTACCGAGGCGGCTCGACCGCCAGCGGATGTAGGAACCGGCCAATCCGTTTGCTGATCCCACCATGGCGCGTCATTCCGTGGCAGCCAGCCGCTCGACAACCTGGTCGATTTCGTCGCGCGTCGTCATGCGCCCAAGGCTGAAGCGGATGGCTCCCATCCCGACTTCTGGTTCGATGTGCATCGCCGCCAGCACTGGCGACAGCTCGATATCACCCGCGTGGCATGCGGAGCCGGTCGAAGCTGCAATTCCGTCGAGGCTCGCCAATATCTCGGCGCCGACCCGGCCGACGAAGGAGACATTCAACGTGTTCGGCAAGCGATGCATCGGGTGGCCGTTGAGGACGATGCGGTTGCCGAACCGCTCCTGCAGCCTGCGCCAGAAATGGTCACGCAGCTCCCGCACGCGATCATTGGCCGTAAGGTCGGCGGCAAGCTCGCAGGCTTTGCCGAGACCGACTGCCAACAGGGCGCTCTCGGTGCCGGCACGCCGGCCGCTCTCGTGTCCGGCGCCGTGAATCAAGGGCTCGAGCCGAATGCCGCGACGCACGAACAATGCACCGATTCCTTTAGGCGCATAAAGCTTGTGACCGGCGAGCGAAAGAAGATCGACACCAAGTTCGTCGACGTTGGTCGCGATCTTGCCGACCGATTGCGCGGCATCAGTATGAAAAAGCACGCCGCGCTCGCGGGCGACGCGCGCACACGCCTCGATCGGCTGAACGGTGCCGACCTCGTTATTAGCGTGCATGATGCTGACGAGGATAGTGCGTGGCGTGATGGCGGCGCGAAGCTGGTCCGGGTCGATCCGGCCCGTGCCGTCGACGGGAAGGTAGGTTAGCCGCGCTCCCAGGCGTTCGAGAAACCGGCAGGGCTCAATAACCGCCGGGTGCTCGATTGCCGAGGTGATGATGTGGTCGCCCTTCTCGCGAAGCGCGAAAAAGATGCCTTTGAGGGCAAGGTTGTTGGCTTCGCTGCCGCCGCTCGTGAAAACGATTTCATCGCTGTGACAGCCGAGCAGGAGGGCGACCTGCGCGCGCGCGGCCTCAAGGGCGGACTTTGCCGCGGCTGCCGCCCAGTGTCCGCTCGACGGGTTGCCGTAGTGGTCGTCAAGAAAAGGCCGCATCACCGCAGCCACCGCAGGGTCGACCGGCGTACTCGCATTGTAGTCGAGATAGATGGGCCGCATGGTCATTGTACGATGGACTCGATTTGGCTCGCCGAGGCGAATCGTCGTGGGCATAAGCGGCGGAGCTACCATCGCGCTCATGATCGCACTTCGGGACTTGCGCTCGGGTTCGCAAGCCCCTGCATCGCAATTTTGCCGCTAGATGCGCTCGCCTGCCCCGCACCAAGACGGCCGGCCCGATCTTCGTGCATGGAAATCATGACGACCGCACCCGAGACGAAGGTGAGCGCGCCGATGATGCCGATCGCCCACGACATTCCCAGCATGTCGGCGATGATGCCGGCCGACAGCGCCCCGATCGCATAGCCGAGGTCGCGCCAGAAGCGGTAGACGCTGAGCGAGCGGGCCCGCCAGCTTGGATGCGACGCATCAGACACCGCCGCGATCAGGCTTGGGTAGACCATCGCAGTGCCGATCCCGAGCAGCAGGCTGCCAACGAACCAATAGCCGAATGTCGTCGTGGCAGCGGTCAAAAGCAGGCCCGCCGCTTGTATCCACATCCCGCCGGCGATCAGGCCCTTGCGGCCCCAACGGTCGCTCAAGGGGCCGGTTGCGACCTGTAGGATACCCCAGGTCGACGGATAGATCGCCTTCAGGATGCCGATGCGCTCGACGCTGAGCCCGAACCCGGCGAAAAACAGCGGGAAGATCCCCCAGCTCATGCCGTCGTTGAGATTGTTGACGAGACCAGCTTGCGAGGCCGCAAACAGGTTGCGGTCGCGAAACGAGGTGAGCGTGAAGATCTGCCAGAACCCGATCGCTTCCGCGGCCTGCGCATGGCCTGCGACCTCGGTGCGCACGTGATGGCGCGTATCGCGCACCGCCAGGATCGACAGCGTCAACCCAAGCACCGCATAGCCAACGCCGAGATAGAGTGGCGCCGGCCGCAAGCCATGGCGCTGCGCGATATAGCCCGTAAGGAATGCCGTCACGCCGACCGCAAGATAGCCCGCGAACTCGTTAAGGCCGACGGCGAGCCCCCGTGATTTCGGTCCGACCAGGTCGATCTTCATGATCACCGTCATCGACCAGGCAAGGCCCTGATTGATGCCGAGGAGCGCATTGGCAGCGATGACCCACCCCCAATTCGGGGCCGCGATCAGCATGAACGGGACCGGCAAGCCGACCATCCAGCCAAGCACCAGCACGCGCTTGCGGCCCCATTCATCGGCAAGGTGGCCGGAGACGAGATTGGCGCAAGCCTTGACGACGCCGAAACTGACGATGAAGGAAACGATCAGCGTGGTCGATGCGAGATGAAACTCCTCGGCGCCGATCAGCGGCACGACGGTTCGCTCGATTCCGACCATGCCGCCGACGAAGGCGTTGATCAGGACGAGGAGAGAAAACTGCGGCCAGTTCTCGATCAGGCCGAGTCTGATTCCGTTTGTCGAGCCGACCGAGCCAGACATGGCGCTATTTTTCTGCGACCTGTCGCCCGGAATTGGCAGCACGGAGGCGAGCCGCTTGCGGCGGTGGGGGAGGAATGTCCTTCAACATGAAATTGACGAACTCGCCCTCGTCGTCAATTCGGAACGCCTTGTTGTACCTTTTCTCGAACCCAAGCGTGGACGTGGGATTGGCGCTCAGGCTGCGGCCGCAGACCGAGCCGGCATAGGCGCCCGGAAAAACTCCGAGATAGTCGGGGAGCGCTTTGAGTTTCTGAACGCTGCGAAACAGATCTTTTGCGCCTTGTTCCGCATTCACCGCCAATTCGGTGCGTCCGAGATCGCCGACCATCAGCGTGTGCCCCGTGGCAACGAACCAGGGTTCGCTCGCGCGCGTGCGGTCCGTCACCAAAAGGCAAATATGCTCAGGCGTGTGACCCGGCGTATGCATCGCCTTGATGACGACGTTACCGAGCTGAATCTCCTCGCCGTCTTCCGCACCCTTGAAGGGAACGGCAACGTCGGCTTTTGAGCCGAGGATATATTTGGCGCCGGAGGCCGCCGTGAGTCCTGGCCAAGTCGAGATATGATCGGCGTGGACGTGCGTGTCGAAGACGTAATCGATCTTGACCCCGGTTACCCTAGCGGCCTCAAGATAAGTGTCAGGATCGGCCAAGGGATCGATGATGGCCCCGGTTTGCTTGCCGCCGCAGCCGATGAGGTAGGAGATTCCGACCGGATCGCTGTGAAGAAACTGACGAAGAATCATGGGGTTGCGCTCCCGGCAAAAGGGGTGATAAGTTCATTCAATCATTTTGATGAATGATTTAACAAGGAGCGGGAATTGTCAAGCCCAGGACCAAAGCGGGGACCAAAGCAGGCCATCTACGAGAACCTCGCCGAAGTCGCGCAGGCGCTCGGTCACGCTCACCGGCTTGAGCTCTTGGAGCATCTCGCCCAGGGGGTACGCAGCGTCGAACAGTTGTCGGCGCGGGCGCATCTCACCTTCGCCAACACTTCGCGTCATCTTCAGATTCTCAGGCGGTCGCGCCTCGTCGAGACGGAACGGCGTGGCAAGAATGTTCTCTATCGGCTCGCGGGCGATGCCGAAGTGGTTGCGATGATCAAAGCCTTGGGCCGCATTGGCGAGCGCAATGTTGCCGAGATCGGCCGTGTCGTGACTGATTACTTCCAGGCACGCGATGCACTTGAGCCGGTATCGCGCGATGATCTCGTTGCGAAGTTGCGGGACGATCTGGTGACATTGCTCGATGTCCGTCCCGAGGATGAATTTACGCTTGGCCATCTCCCGGGTGCGCTCAACATTCCGCTTGCGGAACTGGAAAGACGTTTAGGCGAGCTCTCAAGAAGTCGTGAGGTGATCGCCTATTGCCGCGGCCCCTATTGTGTCCTTTCGTTCGAAGCTGTCTCAGCGCTGAGAGCGCGAGGCTATCGCGTCCGCCGGCTCGAAGACGGCTACCCCGAGTGGAAAGCCGCCGGTTTGCCGGTCGAATCCATCGCTTGAGACAAGCGAAGTCTGGTGCTTCATGGACAAAAAAATTGACCGCGCGGACATCGCTTGGCCGATCGTCGACGGCAAGGACCACCAGGCGCCTTCCGTGTTCCGGCCCGAAGCGCTCTTGAGGGAGGCGCGCCGACAGAGACAACTACCGCTCGTGGCCGTCCCCGAAATCTGCGTGCTCGATCCGGACGGCGATGTCGTCCGCCATCTCAAGCGGACCGGCGCAGGCCGCGTCCATGAAGGATGGGCCTGCTATCACACCGAACTTCTCGCCTTCGATCTCGACGGCGTCGGGGAGGTTGGCATCGTCGGCTGCGCCGTCGGTGCGCCGTTCGCTGTGTTGATCGCCGAGCAGCTTTTTGCGTCGGGCTGTCGCCTGCTCGTCAGCGTAACCTCGGCGGGGCAAATCAATCCAATCGGACCGACGCCGTATTTCGTCCTGATTGATCGCGCGCTGCGCGACGAGGGGACGAGCTATCACTACCTGCCTGCTTCGACTTTCGCCGAAGCCCCCGACCAATCACTGATCGATCGTGTCGAACGAGCGGGGCGAGCGCTTCCCGACGTCACACTCCACCGAGGGGCGACCTGGACGACGGACGCACCCTATCGCGAGACAGAAGCAGCCATCGCGCGCGCACGCGATTTGGGGACGCTGGCCGTCGAGATGGAAGCCGCGGCACTCTACGCATTCAGCGCAACGAGTGGCCGCTCCGTGGTTTGCTTCGCCCACGTCACGAATTCAATGGCGCAGACGGAGGGCGACTTCGAAAAGGGCGAGGCCGACGGCGCCAAGGCGACACTTGCTGTCGTTGCCGCAGCGGCTCGCGGTTGGCAGACTTAGGCAGGAATTTGAGACGAACGGGACCGAGGCTGCAGGCAAGAGGCCCAGGAATGGTGACGCTAGAATCAACGCTCACTTGTCCAGAGTGTGGTCATGCGGCGATCGAGACCATGCCAACAGACGCCTGCCAATTCTTTTACGACTGCAAGTGGTGTGGTGTACGGCTCAAGCCCAAACCGGGCGACTGTTGCGTCTTTTGTTCCTACGGGACCGTTCCGTGCCCGTCGATTCAAACAGGGGTGTCATGCTGTTCATAGATCGGTTGCCGCCCTGATTCCGCTCTGGTGCTATCTGGTGAGGAGGTCCTCGCGGTAAAAACAGGCTTCAAAAGGAGTTGACCTGGAGGTCTGTTAGAGGGGCTCTAATTGAGCGGCTTCCGTGCTGGCGTTACGAAGCTTTCCTGTCCGACCATTTGACTGGGCATCATGGTGAGTCTGCATTCGTTGTCGTTCCGCTACGTGGCGTTCGTCGTGCTGACTTTCGGCTTCTTCGGACCGGCCAAGGCGGAGACGAGTGATGTCGAGACGGCCTGGCGCCTGCTCGACTACATCGCGGTCGACTACGCGGGTGCGGTTGCGCACGGCGCGATTACCAGTCCTTCCGAATATGCCGAACAGAACGAGTTCGCTGCGACCGTCGCCGAAAAGCTCGCAGCGCTGCCGCCGAAACCGGAACGGCAGGCCCTTATAACCGAGGCAGCCCGACTGCAGCATGCCATTGCCGACAAGGCCGAAGCGGAACAGGTCGCCGAAATAGCTCATGGCTTGGCCGCAGCTCTTCTCGCGGCCTATCCCGTGCCACTTGCGCCGAACAGGACTCCTGATCTCACGCGCGGAGCGAAGCTGTACGTGCAGAACTGCGCCGCCTGTCATGGCGCCGCCGGCGACGGCCATGGTCCAGAGGCCGCCAAGCTCGACACGCCGCCCATCGCATTCACCGACACCGATCGAGCGCGGCAGCGCAGCGTGTTTGGTCTCTACCAAGTCATCACGCAAGGTCTCGACGGCACAGCAATGCCAAGCTTCGAAGATCTGCCGCCAGATGATCGTTGGGCCTTGGCGTTCTACGCCGGGCGCTTCGCCTTCCCGGACGCCGCCGCCGATGAAGGCGAACGGCTGTGGAAGCAGAACGCATCCTTGCGTCGGCTCATTCCCGATCTGAAAACGCTCATCGGGACGACGCCCGCCGCGCTTGCTGGCAGGATCGGACGGGAAAAGGCCGATGCCCTCGTGGCGTATCTGCGCCGCCATCCGGACGCCGTTGTGCAACAGGATAGCGCCTTTTCCCTAGTGCGTAGCCGGCTGTCGGAGAGCGTTGATGCTGTCCGGATGGGTGATCGCCGGCGTGCCGGCGAGTTAGCTCTGTCCGCCTATCTCGACGGGTTCGAGCCGATCGAGCCGGCGTTGAGTGTGAGCGACCGCACCCTGATGGAGCGAATCGAGGGCCTGATGGGCGAGTACCGTGCAGCCGTGCAGGGCGGAAAGACCGCCGACGCGCTATCCGATCGCGTGCAGGTCCTCGATGGTCTTCTCGACGATGCACAGGCGGCACTTTCGCCGGATGCCGCCAGCGGACTATCTATGTTTCTCGGTGCAGCGACCATCCTGCTGCGCGAAGGGTTGGAAGCGCTGCTGATCGTGGTGGCCATGATCGCGTTTCTCCGCAAGGCCGAGCGAACGGAGGTCATGCCGTACGTCCACGCAGGTTGGGTCGGCGCCCTGGTCGCCGGCTTTCTTACGTGGGTTGTCGCAACATGG
>JAJYAH010000282.1 GCA_021779635.1 Pseudomonadota bacterium
GGCTGATCGCAACGGAGGCCTGCCGCGCGGCACTGAATGCCGACGGCTTTCGGGACCGGGTCGCGGCCGAAACCGGTATCCGGCTTGAAGTGATCGACCGCGAGACGGAAGCCGCACTCGCCGTCGTCGGCTGCTCGCCGTTGCTCGATCCGCAGGGCCGGGGCGCCATTCTGTTCGACATCGGCGGCGGATCGACCGAACTGGTCCGGATCGAGCGCGATCCGGGCGGGCAAAACGCCGCGTCGCGCACCAAGGCGTGGATGTCGATGCCGCTCGGCGTGGTCACCTTGGCCGAGCAGTTCGGCGGCAGGGATGTCACGCCGCAGTCCTATGCGTCGATGGTGCAGGAGGTCGCCCAACACGTGGCGCCTTTCGCGGCCGAGCATGGCGGCGATCTGACCGATATGCACCTGCTTGGGACCTCCGGCACGGTGACGACGCTGGCCGGGATTCATCTCAACCTGGTGCGGTACGATCGCCGCCGCATCGACGGCGTCTGGATGAGCGACACGGAGGTTACCGCGACCATCACGCGCCTGCTCGGCATGAGCTATCAGGAACGCGCCAGCAATCATTGTATCAGCGTCGAGCGCGCCGATCTGGTGCTCGCCGGCTGCGCCATTCTCGACGCCATCCGTCATGCGTTTCCGCTGCCGCGGTTGCGCGTCGCCGATCGGGGCCTGCGCGAGGGCATGCTGGTCGAGATGATGCGCGAGGACGGCGCGCTCGGGGCATTCCGATAGGCGCATCAATCCGCAATGTGCTAAAGCATTTTCCAGTCCGATGGCTCCATCCTTCGAGACGCATCGCTTTCGCGATGCTCCTCGGGATGAGGTCGTCCAAACCCTCATGGTGAGGAGCGCGGCAACGCCACGCGTCTCGAACCATGCGGCCCATGAATGCGTGATTATGGCAAAAGACACCACTGGCCGGCTGCGGGTCACCGTCAAGAGCGGCGGCAGGCTCAAGCTGTCGTCGAAACTCTGGCTGGAGCGCCAGCTCAACGATCCTTATGTGGCGCAGGCCAAGCGCGATGGATTGCGCTCCCGTGCGGCCTACAAGCTGATCGAAATCGACGACAAGTATCATTTCCTCAAACCCGGCATCACGGTGGTCGACCTGGGTGCCGCGCCCGGCGGCTGGAGCCAGATCGCCGCGAAGCGAGTCGGCGCCGCCGACGGCAGGGGCAAGGTCGTCGCGATCGATCTGCTGGAAATGCCGGAGATTGCCGGCGTCACCTTTGCACAGCTCGATTTCCTCAAGCACGATGCGCCGGAAAAGCTGCTCGCGATGCTGGGCGGCCGCGCCGATGTGGTGTTGTCCGACATGGCCGCCAACACCACCGGCCATCGCAAGACCGACCAGCTGCGCATCCTCGGTCTGGTGGAAGGCGCGGCGGCCTTTGCCGCCGATGTGCTGTCACCGGGCGGAACCTTCGTTGCCAAGGTGTTTCAGAGCGGCGCGGACGCGGCGCTGATGACGCAACTCAAGCATGACTTTGCGACCGTCAAGCACGTCAAACCGGCCTCGAGCCGCAAGGATTCGTCCGAGCGCTACGTGGTGGCGACGGGATTTCGGGGCGTTCCAAGCAATCGACTGGAAGCATAATACTGATCCGATCTCGTGATGGCCGGGCTCGTCCCGGCCGTACACGTCTTGCTGCTGTGAGAAAAACGTGGATGCCCGGCACAAGGCCGGGCATGACGAACTTGTAGGTCGTCGTCCTATCAGCCCAGCCGCTGATCGCGCGCGTTGGCGGTTTCGGCGGCGGCAGTCTCTTCCGGTTCGGCGTCGCGCTCCGGACTGGGGACCACGATCGCACCGCGCCCCGATACCTGGTGGCCGGCATCGGGAGACATCTGGTAGAAGAAATACGCCGAAATCGTCGAGATGATCGAGACCACGATGAAACCGGGCGCGAAATCGCCGGCGCTGAGCTCGGTGACATGATGCATCCACATGGTGGATTCCACCGAAAACGCGCCGACCGCGACGCCGGCGGAAATCGCCAGTTGCTGGTTGACGCTGACCAGCGTGGTGGCCCGGCTCATCTGTTCCGGCTCGACTTCCGCATAGGCCAGCGTGTTGATGGCGGTGAATTGCAGCGAGCGGAAGAACCCGCCGACCACCAGAAGAATCATGATCAGCAGCAGCGGCGTCGTGATCGTGAACAGCGCGCAGGCGGCCAGGAAGATCGAACTCACGACCGCGTTGATGGTCATGATGTTGCGAAAGCCGAAGGTGCGGATGATGCGCGCCGCCAGCGTCTTCATGCCCATGGCGCCGGCCGCCGAGGCAAATGTCACCAGTCCGGAGCGCAGCGGCGACAGGCCGAAGCCGACCTGCATCAACAGCGGCAACAGAAACGGCAACGCGCCAATGCCGACGCGGAACAGAAAGCCGCCGATGACGCTGGCGCGCATCGTCGGCAGCCGCAGCAGCGCGAAATCCAGTACCGGCGAAGCGGTTCGCCTGGCGTGGATCACATAAAGCGTCATTGAAATGGTGCCGATCACGATCAGGGCGATGACGGCGGGCCACGGCAGCAGATTGAGGCCCGCGACCGAAAGGCCGAACGCGATGCCGCCAAGCCCGATCCCGGCCAGGATCAGCCCGTATAGATCAAAACGTTCCGGGTCTTCGGTGCGGATCGGATCGATGTAACGCAAGGCCATGAAGATGCCGATCAAGCCGATCGGAATATTGATCAGGAAGATCCAGTGCCAGGTCAGATAGGTGGTGATGAAGCCACCGAGCGGCGGACCGATCACGGGTCCGACCAGCGCCGGCACCGTGACCCAGGCCATCGCATTCACCAGCGCGCTTTTGTCGATCGAGCGCAGCAGCACCAGCCGTCCGACCGGTGTCATCATCGCCCCGCCGATGCCTTGCAGGGTGCGCGCGATCACGAAATCGGTGACAGAAGACGACAGCGCGCAACCGATCGATCCCGCCATGAAAACGGCGATAGCGATCGAGAACACCATGCGGGGGCCAAACCGGTCGGCGGTCCAGCCGCTGGCCGGGATGAATACCGCGAGCGCCAGCAAATACGAGGTGATGGCAAGCTTCAGCGTCAGCGGGCTGGTGCCGATGTCCGCCGCGATGGCCGGAAGCGAGGTCGCAATCACCGTCGAATCCATGTTCTCCATGAACAGGGCGGTGGCCACGATGAGCGGGATCAGGCGTTCTTTGTTCATCGAATTTCGGGGAGGGGAAGAGAAAGCGGCAGGAGCCGGGGCTGTACCACCCCCTTGCCGTCGAGGCTATTGCGGAACCTCGGAAACCACCTAAATGCTGCGGCACGCCAGCCGCCGGAGATCCGACGATGATTTATATCCTCGCCGCTCTATTGCCGCCGCTTGGGCTGCTCCTGAACGGGCAGCCTTTTTCGGCGATTTTTAACCTGGTCCTGATCGTCTTTTGCGCGATTTTCGGGCTGATTTTTCACGTCCTGCTGCTGGTACCGTCGGCGCATGCGCTGATCGCGGTTCATGTGAAACGCGAAGACCGCAGGCACCGGGATGTGGTCGAGGCGATCCGCCAGCACGGCGCGCCGCGGGGTTATTCGCGCTGACACCGGAACGCGCGGCTCTCGGCGATGAAATGCCTGTGCATGGCTGGCAAACGCTTTGATTCGGCGTTCCGCCATGCTATCGACCACCGCCAACCCTACCGATGGGCTTCGATTCGACGGTGATGCCGACGGCACCGCCGAAGGACCTGTTCATCCCTTAGGTCGTAGCGCGGCGAATGGCCGCCGAATGGAGTTGGTAATGGCGCAGGGATTTCAGGGAATACGCGAAGCCTATACGTTCGACGATGTGCTGCTGAAACCGGGGCTGTCGGATATCCTGCCGTCGGAGGCCGATATCCGCTCCCACGTCACCCGCGCCATCCCGCTCAACATTCCCATTATCGCGTCCGCGATGGATACCGTCACCGAGGCGAGGATGGCGATCGCGATGGCGCAATCCGGCGGTATCGGCGTCATTCACCGCAATTTTGATGTCGACGGCCAGGCCGCCCAGGTGCGGCAGGTCAAGAAGTTCGAATCCGGGATGGTCGTCAATCCCTTGACCATCGGTCCCGACGCGATGCTGTCGGACGCCTTGTCGCTGATGAAGGATCATGGTTTTTCCGGCATCCCGGTTGTCACGGGTGCGGCCAAGGGCGTGCCGGGCAAGCTGGTCGGCATTCTGACCAACCGCGACGTGCGCTTTGCCACCGATCCGCGCCAGAAAATCTCCGAGCTGATGACGCACGAAAATCTGGTGACGGTGCGCGAAGGCGTCAGCCAGGACGAGGCGAAGCGGATGCTGCATAAGCACCGAATCGAGAAACTGCTGGTGGTCGACGATCAGTATCGCTGCGTTGGTTTGATCACCGTGAAGGACATGGAAAAGGCGGTCGCGCATCCCCTGGCCTGCAAGGATGCGCAAGGCAGGCTCCGGGTCGCGGCGGCCACGACGGTGGGCGAGGGCGGTTACGAGCGCACCGAGCGGCTGATCGAGGCCGGGGTCGATCTGATCGTGGTCGACACCGCGCACGGTCATTCCTCGCGGGTGCTTGAAGCCGTCAACCGCATCAAGCGGCTGTCCAATGCCGTGCAGGTGATCGCCGGCAATATCGCGACCGAGGAGGGCGCGCAGGCGCTGATCGATGCCGGCGCCGATGCGATCAAGGTCGGTATCGGCCCCGGTTCGATCTGCACCACGAGGATTGTCGCCGGCGTCGGCGTGCCGCAACTGACCGCGATCATGGATGCGGTGGGAGCCGCAAAGAAAGCCAACGTGCCTGTCATTGCCGATGGCGGCATCAAATATTCCGGCGATCTTGCCAAGGCGCTCGCCGCCGGCGCCGACATCGTGATGGTCGGCTCGCTGCTGGCCGGCACCGACGAGACGCCGGGCGAAGTGTTTCTGTGGCAGGGCCGCTCCTACAAGGCCTATCGCGGCATGGGTTCGGTGGGCGCGATGGCGCGCGGCTCGGCCGACCGTTACTTCCAGCAGGACATCAAGGACACGCTCAAGCTCGTGCCGGAGGGCATCGAGGGCCAGGTGCCCTACAAGGGCCCGGTCGGGAATGTGATGCATCAGCTCGCCGGCGGCCTGCGCGCGGCGATGGGATATGTCGGCGCGAGAAACCTGGCCGAATTCCATGAGAAGGCGCAATTCGTGCGTATCACCGGAGCGGGCTTGCGCGAAAGCCACGTCCACGACGTCACCATCACGCGCGAGAGCCCGAACTACCCCGGCGGGGTGTAGTTCCGAAGCTCCAGATTGACCACCACAGCGCCGCGAAACGCGGTATTGTTCAGGTTCCGGATCGCCGCACCGCGGCCGGATCGGGGCGCGGTCAGAGATTGATCTCAACGCCGTTTGGAAGAGAAGTGAGTCATTATGGTCGATTGGTCGGACGACAGGATTGCGGCACTTTCAGATCAGGATCTGAAGAATCTGCTGGTCAATGCGGAGCGCAAATCCGTCGCGGGGGTGATTGCGCAATGTCAGGCCGAGATCGAAAAGCGCAATGCTGCAAAGCCCCGCAAGGCATCGAAGCCGCGCACCGAACTGAAGGAATTCGAGCACGAGATGTCCGGGCAGCTCGCCGCGATCGGCAAGGAGATGGCCGCCAAGTACGATCTGTCCGAAGAGACCGCGAAGGCCAATTCGGCGGGCGTGAAAGGCTTCAAGGCACACAAGCTGCTCGATGCCAAGGGCTACGCGAAACTCGGCGGCATGCAGCGCGACGGCTCGGTCGCGGTCGATCGATATATCTCATATCGCCGCGGCAAGGACATCGTCTCGCTCAGCGTATTCCTGCTAAAGGATCAGCCGATCGACGCCCACGAGTTTCATCTGATCGCGCCGCGAGCCCTGCTCGACGGCGGAAAGCCGGTGGCCGAGATTCGCCCCACCGCAACCGAGGCACAGAAGCAGTCGGCCGATAGCGGACAGGCCTTCAAGGATTTGCCGAGCGCTGCGGCGGCGTTCGATACGGTGCTGGCGAAGATCACCGCCTGATATTCGAGTCCTGTCATCCCCATAATAGAAACCATGCAACCGCCATTGCGAGCCAACGGGTCGCGCGAATGCGCGCCCGATGATAAACTCAGCGAAGCAATCCATTTTTGTCGCAGAAATAGGAAAGCTGGATTGCGGTCGTCGCTTCGCTCCTCGCAATGACGAGGATGGATCATCAAAGTTCAATCAAGAACCGGAGGAAACCACCATGTCGCAACAGGCAAAACGTGTCGTTCTCGTCTCCCGTCCCGTCGGCGAGCCCAAGGCCTCGGACTTCCGGGTCGAGGATTATGCGCCGCCCGCGCCCGGTGAGGGACAGGTGCTGCTGCGCACCATCTGGCTGTCGCTCGATCCCTATATGCGCGGACGCATGAGCGACGGCCCGTCCTATGCGGCGCCGGTGCCGATCGGCGGCGTGATGGAAGGCGGCACGGTGAGCGAGGTCGTCGCCTCGAACAATCCGGCTTTTGCCAAAGGCGACATCGTGCTGTCGCGCGCCGGCTGGCAGACCCATGCACTTTCCGACGGCAAGGACCTGCGCAAGGTCGATCCGAAACTCGCGCCGGTCTCGACCGCGGTGGGCGTGCTCGGCATGCCCGGCATGACCGCCTACACGGGATTGCTCGATATCGGCAAGCCGCAGCCCGGCGAGACCGTGGTGGTGGCGGCGGCATCCGGCGCGGTCGGCTCGGCGGTCGGGCAAATCGCGAAGATCAAGGGCGCCCGCGCCGTCGGCATCGCGGGCGGCAAGGACAAATGCGATTACGTCAAAAAAGAACTCGGCTTCGATGATTGCCTCGATCACCGCGATCCCCATCTCGCGGCCAAACTGAAAGAGGCATGCCCCAAGGGCATCGACGTCTATTTCGAGAACGTCGGCGGCGCCGTGTTCGAGGCGGTGTTTCCGCTACTCAACGCGTTCGCGCGGGTGCCGGTATGCGGCCTGATCGCGCATTACAACGACACCGAAGCCACCACGCCGAAATGGGCATCGTCGCTGATGCGCGCCGTGCTGACCAAGCGCCTGACCATCCGTGGCTTCATCGTCAGCGATTTCGCCGCGCGGCATGCGGACTTCCTGCGCGACATGTCGCGATGGTTGCGCGAAGGCAAGCTCAAGCATCGCGAGTTCGTCACCGAAGGTCTGGACAGCGCCCCCGGCGCGTTCATGGGACTTCTGAAGGGCGCCAATTTCGGCAAGCAACTGGTGCGCGTCGGACCCGACAAGGCCTGAGCGGCCGCCATACCGTCCGTTAGTAACTCTTCGGAACCATGGCCAGCAGCGACTCCAGATCGACATCGGTCTGGCCGGGCGCCCTGACGTGACGGACCTCGAAGCTGTCGGGCTGGAAGCGGTATTCCACCAGCCCGACCTCCTTGGTCCCGATCACCTCCTGTCTGGAATCGGGAACGATGAAGCCGGCCGACGGCGCCCAGATCTGACGGATGTGGGCGAAGGTGAAATCGCGGCGCTGGTGAACATGGCCGCTGGCGACCAGCCGCAGGTCGACGGCGCTCAGCATCTCGATCAGCCGGCTCCGTGCCGGCATCGGAACGTAGCGGATCGAGGTTGCCGCCAGTTCCGGATCGTCGGGCGCATTCAGAAAAAGCGGCTTGTGCAGGAACAATGCGACCGGCTTACCCTGGGTGCCGGAGAGTTGCGACGCAAGCCAGTCGAACTGCTCGGCTTCGCTCGCAAGCCCCGTGTTCATGACCAGTGAATTGAGGCCGATGAAACACCAGCTGGCGGCGTCGAAACGCCAGCGGTCTTCGCCGAACGTCGAGCGGTAGGCCTGCAGGCCCTGTTCGGTGACGGGTTGCGCCGGAGCCGGGCCGACCGCGGTCGGGTTGTCGCCGATGTCGTGATTGCCCGGCAGATAGCGGCAGGCGACCGGAAGCGCGTCATGCAGGCTTCGGGCAAATTCCAGATCGTCGGGTTCCGTCGGCCCGTCGAACGAGAGGTCGCCGCTGTTGAGGACGAGATCGGGGCGTCTGGCATCGATGTGTTCGCTGACCCGATGAAAATTATCGATCAGCGTCGTCATGCGCCGGGCAAGATGGGTGTCGGAGATCTGGGTCAGGCGAAATTCGGGCATTTAATATCCTCCGGGGCGATTATACGGCGGCCGGAAGTCGGAATGATGAAACTGCGCAGGATCGAAAACGAGCCTAGGAGCCCGTCCAGATAGGCGTTACGACGGGCATTTATTGGCAAGTTAGCCGGCTCAGGCGGCGTTTACGAGGGTGAACAGCTTCAGGAGGTTGTGGGC
>JAJYAH010000283.1 GCA_021779635.1 Pseudomonadota bacterium
CCGTCTCCGCAACCCCGACCAGCTCCGACGACGCGAGCGCTACCAGCAAAACACGCCGATCAAAGGGGTCCCTTTTGGATGCCGATAAGGGGTCCCATTCCAACGCCGATTGACACCGGATGGTATCCACGTCGCCCATGTCGTGGTGGACGGGCCCATTGGCGGCGATAAAATCATAACGCGCTTTCCCGACGCAGCGAACCGCGATGACAGCCTGATCAGCATTGAAGGCATCGTCGATGCGTTTGCATTTCTCTACGGTCAACCTAGGCGCGCCTGGTCGTTCGAACTCGACGTGCGCACATCAAGTGAGAAATGGTAGGTCGATGGCTGGTCGAAGCTCGTAAATTCCCGGGAAGCCGGCAATGAAGCTATTGTGGCGCGGTAATGTAGAGATACCTCCGCTATCGTGCCTGCGACGAGCAGCGATGTAGGGACAATCGCGTCAAACGAAGGGTGGATTTAATGAGCCGTCGGTGCCACGCCCTGGTCCCGAGATCTATTCTGTTCGCTGCACAGCCGCTCGATCGTCGCCAGATTTGCCCAGAAGTCGGGATCGTCGCTATGTTCGGCCGCGAGCCGAGCGTGTGGGAGCGCATCGTTCGGCTGTCCCAACGCCACTAGTTCGGCGGCCAGGTTATTGTGTGCGCCCACGTGCTTGCAATTGAGTGCGATAGCGGCCCGGCTGTGTCGAATGGCGCGCGTGCGATCGCCCAATTCGGAGGCCGCCAGTCCCGCATTGGCCTGGAGGTCTGCATCCCGCACCTCAATACGGAGCGCAGCATCGTAAGCTTCGAGTGCCGCAACGGCGTTGCCAGCAACTAGCCGTAGGTTTCCGAGTTCGCGCAGAGCTCTCCACTCCAAAGGCTTGATCTCCAACGCCCGGAGAAAGTCGACTTCGGCGCCGGACGTATCACTCAATTCCGCGCGAAGGAGGCCCCGGTTCAGATGGGCCTCGTGATAGGGCGGCGAGAGGAGGATCGCGGTTTCGTAAGCTGTAAGTGCCTCATGTTCGCGCCCCGGAAGGCGGGCCAGCAGGTTCCCGAGGTCGTTGTAATATTCGGCATAGTAGGGGTCGCAACCGATGGCGTCGCGTAGGCGACGTTCGGCCCGAGCCCAGTCGCCTACCAATTCGTAGACTTGGCTCGTGTTGTAGATGAGGATCGAGCGATGGAGCCGGAAGGCGTCTTCCCCGTACTGATCAACTATGTCCGTGATGCCGTTCTCGCAGAGCGCTAGGGCGTCGTCGAAATAACCTTGCCGTGCCTTGATATAAGCATAGGCGTTTTCAGCAAATACCCTGATGTACATGTAGCGCGGATGGTTGGCGAACCGGGTGTCAATGAGTTCGAGATTGCGCTTCGCGCAACCCTCGGCTCGCGGTAGATCGACTGGAATCTGATAACGGCCGTACGTCATTGACTGCGCATAGAGCGCGGTAGGAACGAACCGACTTTCTGGAAACTTGTTAAGAAACATCTCAAGAAACGGTAGCGCCGCTGAAGCGTATCCCATCGCGTAGAGGATGAACGCCGCATTGATGAAGAGGCCGTTGACCGGATCATTACCTGACCCATAGGTACGAAGCTCAGAATCAGCGAAGATCTCGGCGAAGAAGCCGAACCAGGTGTCATAGAGCCCTATCCCCATCAAGATATCACAAGGCTCGACAAGGGCCTCAAGCCTACGCGTGCGTTCGTGGATCGCGAGTGCATGCGCCAAGATCAGCGGACCCTCTCCAGCGCGGTAGCGAGCCATAGCCTGTGCGTGCGCATTTGCACATGCGTCGTCCAGCGCGCCCGGCGGTAAGGTCTCGGCATTTCGTCGGGCGATCAGGTCCCCCATCCGGCCATCGGCGACGAACGCTGTCCCCATTTCTAGGCGCTGGCTCGATGTCAGCGTGGCCAGATAGAGATCGAACACGGCCTGCGCGCTCAAACGGCTCGTGACGTCCAAGCCGTCTTTGACGCAAGTGGCAAGTGCATTTCCAATATCTAGATTGCCGCCGGATAAAGAAAATAAGAATGCGGATTGTTGAGGTGGCAATCCATCCAGTTCGGTGCTTGCTTCGAATTGGGCCCTGGATAGGGGTGGCAGTTGCAGGACCTGGGCTCGCTCAAGATCCATCGTTCCCGATTGATCGAGGAGAACGAACGAGATCCGATCACGCGCCGCACGAAGGCGACAGAAGATGTCGAGAAGGCTGCGCGAAGTCGGGGAAAGACGATCAGCATCAGTGATGACCAACACGATGCGGCGATCGACTGCAAGCAGCGCCTCTAGCGCGAATTCGGCCAGGCCGACAAGCAGCTTGTTTTGATACTCATGATGGTAAAAGCGCGTACGTTCAGCTCGGCTGGCAGTATTGGTAAGATCGCGAGGGACCCGAAACGCCGTGCAATCCCGCTGTGGCCAAATTCGTTTTAGTGACTGTTCATGCCGGCTAACCAATTCAGGGCACCGACCCAAAGTTTCGGACACCAGATCGAGGAGGAGAGGTTCAAAGCCGCCGAGATAGCCATGGAGATGTCCATCCCCCTCCGTGTTCCAGACAATCGCATCGGACGCGTCGTTCAACGTCGAGACTATAGCGCAGCGCGCGGCGGCGTCTCGTCCGCCCCTTACGACCACGGCTCCGCCATTCTTTGCAGCATCAGCGATCCTGGCAACGCACGCGGCTCTGCCAGCCATGGCATCCGCATAGCCAAGCGGTTCGGTCGCCAATGCCGACCTCGTTAGACCGTACCCGTGTAAGGGGTCGTAGTGCGAATTTTTGTCTTGGTAGTAGTGACCTTCTTAATGACCGATGTTCCCCTGGGCGCCCCCGTTTCGTAGACGAGCTTCTGTTCCTCGGTGGACTCGGTGTGCTCTTCAGATTCAGTCTCAGTGATAATTTCAGGATACTTTGCGTTCAGAGGATTCGCGGGATGCGTATTGTCGGCCATTGCGAAGCTCCCTTAACGGTTGAGCGCTCGACTGAACGCTATGAGGCCAGCTAATCACCTTTTGGCGGGAATGGGAAGTATCTTGCAACCAGAGCGCTTGCGGTGGGCGGCCGTCGCATGATAGCTTTAAAAGCGCTCACTCGCCCGTCTGTCGCGGGCGATAGATTTAGCATGCCCTGTTGTGAAAGATCTCTCGATAGCGCCGAGCAGCGACGAGACGTAATTTGTAGCCTTCAAAATTCTCAGATCTCTAGATTCTACCATCAATGGTTTTGGCGAAGCTCCGCGATCGCGCCCAATCGACAACAATTACCTGTCCGATCGTGCGCCCTACGTTTCGGGCGCGGAGATAAATGCCGATGTTGTTTGAGAGTTCTTCGTATAGTGCTCCAAATTTAAGCCTGAACGGAGAGAAGCGATGAAACGTCGTGAGTTTCTGGGACTGGCGGGCGCAGCGCTCATCTCAATCCCAAAAATGTCTATCGCCCAAACCAATTCCACCAAACCACTGCGCATTGTTGTTATAGCAAACGTTTATCACGAGGCCGACGGTCTAATGGCTGCCCTGTGCAATCAACTGGCCCATAGTACCAACCTCAGCGCTCCATATAATGTTGACTGGCCGCGTTGGCCGCGCATTCAGTCCAGCCCACCCACTCCGACCAAGGATCCCGGAGTACCGCGGTGCCTGGTGGACGTTTTTGCGACTCCAACCGACACGGCTCCAGCAGCGACAATGGAGATTTGGTGCATTGACGACCTTGCCATTACCAGCGGCAACAGCGCTAAGAAGGTAACGGCCATGAACCAAATCACGAATTACACGAAGCCGGCTAGCGTGCCGGACGGAGTCGTAGCATTTGGCACTGGCGGATATCCCGGCCTCCTTTCCAACGACGGGTGTGCCACGATTGGTGGCACGGTCTTCCTCCATGACGCTTCAAATGGTGCTTCTGGGAGCTGGTCTTGGCCCGGTCATATGGATACGCTCATTCCTAGCCAAACTCCTACGTCGTTCTTTTCGAATGTGTCCGCCGATCAAAAGACTATGGCTGCTATCAGTTCCGAAATGATCGCACCGCAAAACCATCCAGCGGGTGTCCTCCAGCTTCTTATCGCGCCTGATGCAGTTGCGGTCAGTTCGGTCAACGAACCTCCTCCCTACTGCGCGGCCGACACGAACTCCATCGTGAAAGCACAGCAGGCCGGAGCCACGAACATTGCCTCGGTTGAAACGACGCACGGTGTAATTCGCTCGATGTGGGATAAGCCATTCATTTTTGTTACGGCCATCCCAAACCGGGTATGCCACTTTCCGGATGAAGCCTCCGGGATCTATGCGCAGGAATTTCCCTCCTCGCACAACGCTGGCGTCGCCCTAAAGCACGTGATCCCGTTTTTCGTAACCGCTATTGCCTAGTGGCTCAGTCGTGAGCGGCAGACTCATAAATGTTTTTTGGTCAAGTTGCCGTCTCGGCTGAGCTTTCCTCGGCCACCCGGCTACTGACAGGATACTACCTGTAGAGATATCTATTTCTAAGGTCGCCCAAAAGCGACAATGCGATTGCTGAATCGCGCATGGCGGCAATGGATTGCTCGTTTTAAGCGGGGGAAATCATTCTATGGATCTCAAGAATAATGGGGTCTTCACCGAGCCGATTGCTCGTCGGACATTCCTCCGGAACGCGAGTGGGTTGATTGCCGCCACTGTCGTATCCCCGAGCGCCGTTCAGGCGGTGGAATTGCCGCACCATAATAAGGCAGACCGGCCTGGCGTCGCTTCGCATCTCATCGACGCGCGCAAGAAGGTAAGTGGCGCCAAGCTATACGCCCGGGATTTCAACGCGCGAGACGTGAGCGGTTGGCCTGCGGAGCAATGGTACGCGTTGTATCTTTGCGCGACAACAACAGAGCGTCCATTTCTCAATGTCAACCTAAGTGGATTGTCGTCGGACGCTATGCCGGTCAAGGTTATATTGGGAAATAACCTCACGGCGAGCGTACGCGCGCCGGCGTTTCGATACACACGCGACTTCATGGTTGAGCAAGCGTCACTGGCTCATCTTGAAAGCCGAACTGCGATGGCGCTGGGAGGGCGATTCAGTAGCCCTATTGGTGCGGACTTGCTCGTGAAGCCCGGCACTAATCCGACCTTCCTCGGACAGGGCGTTGCGCTTTTGCTGTTCTCCACGCTCGCCGCCTATCGAGTGGCGAGAAGCGCTATGCAGTTCCGCGACAACGATTTTCAGGTCTACGGACCTGATGGCGGCACTTCAGGCGCAGCCGGGCCCTATTCGCCCCAAACACAATACGTGAAATATTTTCGTGACGGTGAAAATTTCAGCTACGCCACTAGGGACGATAATGCATACAAGCAGGGCGCACCAATCTACCAAACGAAAATCATCGAATATCTAAAGTCTCACGAGGGAGAACTGATCAGCCAATCAGTATCACTCGAAACTCAAGCCATGGATCCAATGTTCATGGAGCCTGAAACAGGGCTTGCTTGGTACAATAAGAATGTACAAGGCCTCGAACTTCTCTTGGGCACTCAGTCGCCGGATGGCGATATAGCTACGATATCGTCGATGTTTGGTGCAGCTGATTCTCCTATCAAGCTAACGCAAATCAAACTGACCAATTGCCCGCCTGGTGGCGCATTTGGGGGGCGGGACGCGTCACCATTCGCGCTACTCCTAGCGCTAGTCGCTCCTTTTGCGGACGGTCATCCCGTTCGCCTCATGCACGATAGGTTCGATCAGTTTCGTTTGGGGCTGAAACGTCCCGGGGCAAAGATGACGGGCGCCATCACGGTCGGGGCCGACATGTCGCTGCAGTGCGTCCAAATGACTATGAACTTCAACGGCGGTGGTTTGAAAAATCTTTCCCCGTATGTTGCGAACCTTGCAGCTCTGGCTGTTGGAGGAGCATACGCGATCCCTTTGGCAAGCGTTAATGCTCAGTCAATGCAATCGCAGGATATTCCCGGCGGGTCTCAACGAGGTTTCGGTGGACCGGAGGCGTTTTTTGCTATCGAAACTGCGCTCGATGACGTCGCGGCCGCTAAATCATGGGACCCGTTTAAACTCAGGCGCGTCAATTTGGCGAAATCGACGACTGCAACCGTCGTCGGTGGCCAATTTAACCAAGAACTCCGGCTCGACGAACTGCTTGATAGAGCAGAAGCTCATCCACTGTGGACGCAGCGGGCAGATATTAAAGCGGAGTACGCTGCGCGCGGGGAGACCTATGGCACTGGATTCGCGTTATCCGCGCAAGCCTATGGCACCTCTGCGGACGGCGTCGTGGCTGCGATCCGCCTTGAGAAGAGCGGCTCGATCACGATCCAGACGGACGCGGTTGATTTCGGGAATGGCTCGTCGACCACTCTTTCAGTTGTCATCGGTCCGATTCTAGGCGTCAACGCACAAGCAGTGTTGGCCGGAGACTACACGCTTTTTGGGCAAACAGGCCTGACGCCAAGCTATACGCCCGATTGGGATAATCCTCTGTCTACGGCGAAAGGAGTTGGCTCTTCGTCGGCATGCCTAACTGGTTTCCACCAAGTCCACGTTGTCCAAGAAACCGCACGCGCCTACATGCGAAGTGCGATTCTGCCGGCGGCAAGACTTCTGTGGAACAAGCCAAGAATTGCGTATGAGGACGTTGCGTGGATCGAAGGGCGCCTCTCCGCAAAGCAGTACGATTTCGAGCCGCTAAGTCATGCTCGGCTCGCACAAGCAGTGTATTCAAATGGTCTCCCAAGCGGAGCTCTCGGACACGCATTTTTCCAGGGAAGCTGGGTGTCGGCGAGCTACGCCATAGCAGGCTCGCCAGTAACATTAGAGCTAGATGGATTAACCCTATATTCGTCTGTGGACGGGAGTCGAAACCGAATTGATCGGAGTAACACCCGAAAACCATTGGCGAGCGCGTCTCGCTCCTCGCGGACGGTCTGGGCGCCCTGCGGCAACATCGTCGCCCTAGTCGTCGATCGGTCGACCGGAGCCACTAGGATTGAAAATGTTGTCAGCATCTTGAATGCGGGCCACGTACACGTTCCCGAGTTGGTCTCTGGACAATCACAGGGCGGCGTCGCGATGGCGATTGGATACACGCTCCTCGAAGACATGCCGGACGGAATCATCGGTCCCGCAGGTGGTGCCTGGAATTTGAACCGATATCACGTGCCGAAATTGGCCGATGTGCCACATAGGTCGCGTTATGAGCGGGGGCGTCGAGCCCAGGAACTGATCATTTTGCCCGAGGCTATCGGCGATGATGAAAAAGGACGTGGCATAGCCGAAGCAGTGATGTGTTCAATTGCACCAGCGATTTCGAATGCGCTCCGCGATGCTCTCGGTGTTCGTTACTCGTCCCTGCCTATCACGCCTGCAAAGATCCTGGCGGGACTCACAAAATGACTATCAGGTTCACGGTAAATGACGTTCCACGCAATGCCGCTGAAGATCGGCGAGACGATAAGCTTATTGATTTTCTTCATGATGATCTCAATCTGACTGGCACAAAGCTGTGCTGCGGAATCGCAATTTGTCGCGCCTGCACGGTCTCGGCCAAGAAACCACCAAACCGAGACGCGACGCCGATCTTGGCATGCTCTACTCCTCTTTGGATGGTTGACGGCGCGGAGATCAAAACAATTGAAGGCGTGGCTTCCGCCGGTTTGTTGGCGCCAATACAAGAAGCGTTTCTCGAAGACTTTTCTTTCCAGTGTGGCTATTGCACGCCGGGTTTCGTAATCGCCGCTCAGATCTTGCTGGATCGATTGGCAGCAACGCCCAAAAGGCCTGCCGACTTGGACGCTCAAATCGAAGGAGCGCTTGGCGGGCACATTTGTCGATGCACTGGATATGTGCGGTATTTCGAGGCGGTGAAGAGGACGGCAGAAGTAATCCTCAGAGGAAAGAGTTAGAGTCGATGCGATGGCTTCGGATAATCTCGCTGGTCTCCGCCTTGGTCGGCGCTTCGCCAATCTACGCGGAGTCAGATACCGCAGCCTACGCAGATGCCTGCAGGTCCGCCATAGGGGCAATACCAGCGTTTTCTTGCGCTGACGGCGTGTCGGTACCAATCACTGTAGATGGTGTTCCCGCTAAACCGAAGCCCGGCCTTGAATGCGACCGTCCGGCATTGTTGGACAATGGCCCCGGTTCGGATGGCCAATGCGTTCCGAACTCGCGGATACTTTCTTTGTCCACCCATTCTGCGCAGATCACGGTGATGTGCCGACAGAAGCACATCCGACCGTCGTCCAGCCTTCAATTCGATGAGATCGACGTGATTGCTCACAATCCTGCAACAGGCGCGACCTG
>JAJYAH010000284.1 GCA_021779635.1 Pseudomonadota bacterium
CCGCCGCCTCCATCACCAGCTTGCCCACCTGCGGGCTGCCGGTGAAGAAGATGTGGTCGAACGGCAGCGCCAGCAATTCCTGCGAGACCGCAGCATCGCCCTCGACCACCGCCACCAGATCTGGCGATAACGTCTCGGCCACGATATCTGCAATCAGGGCAGAGGTGGCGAGCGTCAATCCGACGGCTTGATGATCGAGCTGTTGCCCCCCGACCGCCAGGTTCAACGGATAGTTCTAGGGCGCAATAATCAGGCAGACACCCTTCGGCTCGGGCCGGATCTTGGCCTTGGTGCCCAGAACACCAGTGTGGCCGCCGCCCGGCGTGGTCGCATCCAGCCCTTTCCGTGCGCGCTTTGAGACGCCCATGACCAAGGATACCAGCGACGACCCGACATATCCGGGACGGCTGCGTGCCGCCCGAACTTCCGTGTAGGCAATGACGTCGGCGATCCATTCGACTTGAACCTCGATACTCGGCGGCAAATTCGTGAAGGGGCCATTCGGGCCCAGAATCATGAAGAAGTTCGGGAAACCGGCCTCCAAAATGCCGAGATATCCGAGCGGGCCATCCCGCCATTTCTCCCGGAGCGTGGCGCCTTCGCGGCCGCGCACGTCGATCTTCGTGTAGTTGCCGTCCACAGCGTCGAAAACCGGTGGCGAAGATCACGACGTCGAGAGGATAGTCCGCGCCGCTTTCGGTGCGGACGCGGGTCGGAGTGAATCCGGCGATCGGATCGGCCTTCACGTCCGCGAGGAGGACGTTGTCACGATTAAAAGTATCGAAGATTGCCGAGCCCTACTTATCGGGCCGGATGAGCAGATCATCAGCCGCATCGAGCTCCCTCATGGCGAAGTATTGGCCGAGCCAGGGGCAAAAAGCCCCCGGTGATTGCCCGCGTGGGCTTGTTGCTGCGTTTCGTCGACCATCATTCCGTGGCGACGTCACCATTGATGATGTCGCCGAACAGCTCCCACTTCTCGCCCTTAAACTTCATCAATTGAAGCGAGCTGATCGGCGCAAAGTCGGTCGGCCCGGTGTTGATCTTCACGCCCGGCAACAGGGTATCCGGAGCGAAATTCTTCAGGCTCGCTGCCTGCTTCATGACGTTGGCGCGCGTGAGGTCGTCCCCGCACATCTCGAGGACTTTGGCAAGTGTCTGCGCGGCACCGTAACCATAGACGTGGCCGCTGTCAGTCTTGTCGGCGCCCGGCATGTATTTGTCGATGAATTCGGCCCACTTCTTCATGCCGGGGTCGTTGGCCCACTGCGGGTCAGTTGCGTCCTTGGCGTAGGCCGCCGACAGCACTCCTTGAGCATTGTCGAAGCCCGCGGGCTGCATCACGCTGCCGACGGAGGCCGACACGTTGGTGATGATCTGCAGCGGCTTCCAGCCGAGCTCGGCGGTCTTCTTGATGGTCTGGGCGCCGAACTTCGGCGTCGTGTAGATCAGCAGCACGTCGGGATTGGCGGCCTTGATCTTGACGATGTGGGAGTCGATCGAGGGCTCGGAGACCTCATAGCTCTCTTCCATGATGATGCTGGAGGCCTTGGCCCCGAAGCCGTCCTTGGTGCCCTTCACGTAATCTTTTCCAAAGTCATCGTTCTGATAGAGGATTGCCACCTTCGCATCGGGCTTCTCCTTCATCAGCCATTTCGCATAGATTTGCGCTTCGCTCTGGTAGGAAGGCTGCCAGCCCATGGTCCAGGGAAAGTGCTTCGGATCGTTCCACTTAGTGGCGCCGGTCGCCACGAACAGTTGCGGGATCTTCTTGGAATTAAGGTACTTTTGGATCGCGGTGTTCGAGGGTGTGCCGAGCGGATTGAATACGAGCAGCACCTCGTCGCTTTCGACGAGCTTGCGGACTTGCTCGACCGCCTTCGGCGGCGAATAGCCGTCGTCATAGGTGACGAAATTGATCTTACGACCGTTGATGCCGCCCCGGTCGTTGATCATCTTGAAGTAGGCTTCTTCGGTCTTGCCGATCACGCCATAAGCTGATGCAGGGCCGCTATAGGGCATGATGTTGCCGACCTTGATCTCGGTATCGGTGGCGCCGGTATCGTACCTCTTCTGCCCGAGCGCTGCGGACGTCGAGACCGCGAACAGGGTGAGCACAACGGACGCGGCGGCAAGTTTATCGGTAACGGCAGTCATTTTGGTCTCCCTTTTATTCTCGATGAGTATCGTTCAATTTCTTGCGACGCGACCGCGCCGCATAACTTTCCGCGTGCCTCAGCTCTTGCCGCTGAGGCCAGGCACATAGTTGTCCAGCCCCTGGGCGAGTCGAGCGATCTCGTAGGACTTGGAGCCGGGATCCCGACCCAAGTACCTGAGGAGTAAGTTGCGTTGGCACCGGAGCTTCTGACGCGCGAGCTTCTGACGCGCGATCAGCTTGGTGGCTCTGACGCAAAGCGAACGGCATCCTGGCCAAGATCAAACAACTGCGCAGCGCAGCCAGCCTAGCCGCCAACATAAGCGCCTCTTCCACTCGCCAGGAGGTGCCGTCGGCGCGGACGATTCGTGTTTCGGCGACACTCATCTGGCGCCCCATTTTGACAGGACGGCCAATTGCGCGCAGCTGGCCGGGCGTTGCAGGTCGGTGGAAGTCCACGTGCAGGTCGATCGTCGCACGCGCCGTCCCTCCAAATGCGAGGATTGTGTACAGCCCCGTCAGGTCAATCAACGCGGAAAGAATGTCGCCATGCGCGGAAGCGATCTTGCGATTGGACACGATCTCGTCACGCCAAGGCATTTCGAGCACGAGTTCATCCCGGGTAAGGGCAACCAGATTGAGGCCCAGCCAGCGATGGAAGGGCGCGACCAGCAATTGCTCGAGATCGCAAGGCTTATTCTGTTCTGAACTCACGAGGTCACCTCAGGACCATGCCGGCGGATCAGAAATTCAACGATGGCCTGGCCAAAGGCGTCATTCTGATCTCCGACCACCATATGTGTGGCGTCCGCGATGTCGCTATAGGCGGCGTGTGGAACGAGGCTCCTGAAATGCGCCACGGCCTCGGGCGAGACCAGATCGCTTGACCCTCCCCGGATCAGGTGCACCGGCAAGCGCAATCGCGAAGCTGCGGCGCTCAAGGCCGCACGCCGACGATCGATTACTTCGACGTCTGTTATTCGGGACTGCATCACGCCTTCGATGAACGCGGGATCCCAATGCCAGTAGTACCTCCCGTTTTCCCCCAGACGAAGATATCGCTGAAGCCCCGGCGAAGCCTTTCGGCTTGGCCGGTGCGGCAAATATTCAGAAATGATCTGCGCAGCCTCCTCGGGCGAGGCAAAACCTTCGCGCGCATGGGCGGCCATAAATCCGACCACCCGGGCCACACCTGCCGACTCCATCTGCGGGGTGATGTCGACAAGCGTGAGCGATGCAAAGCTGTGAGGGCTAAGCTCGCCCTCGGCGATAATGCCTGCCAGCCCTCCAAGCGAGGCGCCAATCAGGGCTGGCTTTCGAGCGCTGGCTTTCGCAATGGCCACAAGGTCGCTCGCAAAATCCCGGATATCATAGGCCCCGTCCTTGGCCCAGGAACTGTCGCCATGACCGCGCATGTCGACTGCGATTGCGCGAAATCCATGACTTGCCAGCAGTTTTGAAACAGCTTTCCAGGCCCGACGCGTCTGCCCTCCGCCGTGCGCCAGGACGACCGGGAAGGCCTGCTCGCCCCCTTCGATCGACGCGGCGATCGGGTGGCCCTGGTGCCCGGCAAGCATAGTTGGCGTCATGTAACCACCCAGCACCACCGAGCTATCATGGGAAAAGATGATCCGCAGAGACCGCGGCATCGCTTCCTGCTTCGACCATCGCCTTGGTCATGCCGACTTGGGATTCGGATTTCAAAATGCGTTCGATTGTTGTGCAACGCCCTTCATCGCCAATCTCTTCGACCCCAACCATTGCTCGTCTCCCCGCAGTTTCGGCTCTTGCGCAAACCACGCCGCGGGCTAAATTGTTGCGCGAAGTTAGAGATGGGGGAACGGGAGCCTTCATACAAACAAAATACAAGCAAGACCAAGGATCGCGATGGCAATCGTGAAGGCCAGCCCGGCGCCAATTAGCGCAAAAATTGATGCCGGGCTGAGTTCAGCTTTCTGGTTCATGGGCGCGTTCCTCACCGCTTCCCCCTATTTTTCATGGCACGATGGACGAAGCGAGCGCCGCATCCAAGGCTCGGCAGTTCAGGCGATCCCCAGTCATCATTAGGCCATTTTGCTTAAAGAAGCAAGCTTATGATAGGCTTGCATACAAGATGCCGCAATGGAGCGAGCCCATGCGGAAGCAATTGGCTTGATTGGGTCAGGACTCGATCACCGCAGAAATGGCTGATGTCAAAGACAATTCTGTATCTCATCCCTCTCCTGCCGCTCGTGGCGCTCTCGCCGTCGCGGGCGATCGTTTGGTCCGACGTCACGCCGGTTCTCTTCCAGGATCAAGCTGCGGCTCAAGCCGACAACGAGGATACCGGCAATGATGCGGCTATACGTGAACTCGAACTCTTCCGCGCAGCCAAAGTGCCCTTACGGCGGGCAATTGCGATCGCGGAGGAACTGCACGCCGGATCAAGGGCTGCGGATGTCACCTTCGACAGCTCGTCGGGATCTGCCGTTTACAAGGTAAGAACGACCAGGAAATCTTGGATCTGGGAAAATGCAATTGATGGGAAAACCGGACGTGTTGCGGGCCGTGAAACTGTCCTGTCCCTGGAGAATCTGGATACTGAGGATCGGAATAATTTCGTCGCCCTGAAGGACGTTCGGCAAAAATTGTCGGTCGCCGTGCTTATCGCGGAGAAAGCCGCAGACGGAAAAGCGATTGGCGCAAGTCTTCTGAACAAGGATGGCAAGCTGCATTTCCTCGTCTTGATCGTTAGCGACGACCACTTGAAAGAGGTTATTCTCGAACCGCCCAGAGCAACGCGTCCATGATCGATCTCTTGCCTTCCCTATGATCCGGCTCCGTGGTGCGGCTAAACGTTCTCATCAGTTGGCATTGGTCGTCGACATCGCAGTGGCGGCGGATCCGAGGCGCGTGGCCCACTTCAGCGTCGATCAATGTCCCGTGGGCTTCACCGCGGCTTTCATTTGTGGCGGCTACAGGGAACCGCTTCGTCTCTTGACGCGTTTTTGGAATGCGCGGCAATGTTCGATGGTGCCGGATCGAGGACGCCAGCCGTGGATAGCCTTAGCCATCAGATCAGAGAAATAGTTGGCCGGCATTTGAATGTTGCGCCGGAAAAGATCACCGACTCGGCGCGGTTTATCGAGGATCTGGGTGCCGATAGCCTTGACACAATTGAGCTCATCATAGCCTTCGAAGAGGCCTTCGGCTGCGAGATTCCCGACGAGGTCGCAGAGTCGATCGTCACGGTGGCAGACGCGAGGCAGTATCTTGAAGGCAAAGTAAAGACGTAGTCAGTTATGCCTACGGCGAGCGTTGCGTAGGTGGGCCGATGGGGATCGATCGCTCGTGGTCAGGGATCTTCCATTGGTTTGCGGCAATTCGTCGCGAGGCGACGCCTTGCAAGGTTGGATTGGCCATCGTTCCCTTTGCCGATCGCGGTAGGACCGCGTATCAATCCTCCTGCTTACGCGCAAACAGGTGCTTGACCTCAGGCCGGCTCCGACAGCGGCGAATCCAGTCTTGGCCGAGCACCTGACGGCCAGAGCGCCCATCGCGAGCCGGGAATGATCGACAAAATTCCTGCTGAGCAGACGTCTGTCATCGCCAGCGCACTATCGCTCTTGAGCCCATTGGCTCTCATCCAGCCTGGACATCCTGGCATTTTGTAGGGCGCCGGCCCTTGACCCCTACATATGAGCTAGCTTATAATATCGGCTACTTATTGGAGGTCGAGCTTATGAGCCGCGGTTCTGTAGACCAGAATTTCCTATTCACCTTGGCCGAGTTGCAGCGCGTGCTTCGCGTTTATGCAGACAAGGAAGCGGCGCGCTTTGGTATCACCCGGGCGCAATGGGCGGTCCTGGCCAAGGTGGAACGGAACGAGGGCATGAGCCAGGCGGAACTTGCCGAGCAGATGGAGATGCAGCCGATCACCTTGACGCGGCTGGTTGACAAGCTATGCGAGAACAATTGGATCGAGCGGCGCGGGGACGCAAACGACCGTCGCATCAACCGGCTTTATCTTCTGAAGGCCGGGCGTCAGTTGCTTGGCAAATTGAGCGGTTTGCGATCCGAACTCACGGCCACCGCGCTCGACGGCATTCTCCCGGCAGACGCCCACCGTCTTTTGACACAACTGGAAACGATCAAGGAAAACGTGCGAAACGCAATTCAAAATGCCGGCGCCGAGCAGGTACGCAAGGAGCCGCACTATGGCTGACCAGGTTATCAAATTCGCACCTGAGCAAAAGGCCGCGCCCGAAGGCAAGCCGACCAGGAAGATCGCTGCCGAACCGCGCCGCCGTATGATGGCGGGTCTGCGCCGTTATCGGCGTTCTCTTCTGTTGGTGGTGCTGCCCATTGCTGCCGCACTCGGCGGACTGACGTTTTATCTGCACGGCGGACGTTATGTCGGTACCGATGATGCCTATGTGGGCGCCCAGAAGGTGCTGATTACACCCGACATTTCGGGCAAGATCATCAAGGTGCTGGTTAGGGAAGGCCAGACAGTGAAGCAGGGCGACGAGCTGTTCGAGATCGACGCCGTGCCGTTTCGCCTCGCAGTAGACGAGGCTAAGGCGCAGCTCGCCCAGGCGAAAACGAGTTACGACAATCTGGTCGCGAACGTGAAGATCTACGGCCAGATGCTTGATCTCGCCCAGCAGGGCGTCGATCTGAAACAGCGCGACGTCGAGCGCAAACAGCAACTGGTGAAGAACAATTTCGGGTCGCAGCTCGACCTCGACAACGCGGCCAATGCGATGGTGACCGCGAGCGCACAAGTGCAGTTCATCAAGCAGCAGCTCTCCAATGCCAGGACGCAACTGCTCGGCAATCCCGAACTGCCGCTGGAGCAGTTTCCGCCCTACGCGCAGGCGAAAGCCAAGCTGGACGACGCTCAGCGCAACCTGGACCACACCGTGCTGCGCGCGCCCATGGATGGCGTGGCGACGCAGGTCGAGCAGATCCAGCTCGGCCGCTACGTCACCGCCGGCACGCCGGTGTTCTCCATCATCGACGTCGCCCATCCCTGGGTCGATGCCAATCCGAAGGAGAGCGACCTCACCTACGTCACCGAGGGCCAGCCGGTCACGATCGAGGTCGACGCGTTCCCGAACCACGTGTTCAAGGGCAAGATCGGCTCGCTCTCGCCCGGCACCGGCGCGCAATTCGCGATCCTGCCGCCGCAGAACGCCACCGGAAACTTCGTCAAGGTGGTGCAGCGCGTGCCGATCCGCATCTATTTCGACGAGACCGACAAATATGTGCGCAAGCTCAAGGCCGGCATGAGCGTCTATGCCACCATCGACACCGGCCATCAGCGCTCGCTGGCGAGCCTGTTCGGCCTGTCGGCCACGGCGAACCAGGACAAGGACTGATCCGGTGTCCGGCCCCAATGCCCATCTGATGGTCCCCGGCCTGCGCCGGAACATGGTGACGATCTGCGCCATGACCGCGACCATCATGCAGGCGCTGGACACCACCATCGCTAATGTCGCCCTGCCCTACATGCAGGGCACGCTGTCGGCCTCGCAGGACCAGATCAACTGGGTGCTGACCTCCTATATCGTCGCCGCCGCGATCATGACCGCGCCGGTGGGCTGGATCGCCAACCGCTTCGGCCGCAAGCGCATCTTCATCATCTGCTCGGCGGGCTTCACCTTGGCCTCGGTGCTGTGCGGGCTCGCGCAGGACATCAACCAGATGGTGCTGTACCGCCTGCTTCAGGGCGTGTTCGGCGCGGCCCTCGTGCCGCTGTCGCAGGCCGTGATGCTTGATTCCTACACGCTCCAGGAGCGGGCGAAAGCGATGGCAATCTGGGGCATGGGCGTGATGATGGGCCCGATCATGGGCCCATCGCTTGGGGCATGGCTCACCGAGACCTATTCCTGGCACTGGGTGTTCTTCGTCAACCTTCCGTTTGGCGCGCTGACGGTGCTCGGCTTGTTGGCCTTCATGGACGAGACCAAGAAGGATCTCACGCTGCGGTTCGACTTCTTCGGCTTCGCGGCACTCGCAGTCGCCATCGGGTCCTTGCAGCTAGCCCTTGACCGCGGCGAGCAGCTGGGGTGGCTTGAATCCAACGAAATCGTTGGCGAGTTCATCGTCTCGGCCGTGGGCTTCTACTACTTTTTCGCC
>JAJYAH010000285.1 GCA_021779635.1 Pseudomonadota bacterium
CGGCGGATGCATTGATGCGGTCATCTGGCTTAATTATGATCCATAATAATTATTATGTGTCACTTATTATGATTCCGGCCGCGGCTCCACTCACATTCATGTCAGCGTGATGTGACCGGCGGATGCATCGAGCGGTGCGCAACAAAAAAGCCGCGTGCGGGACGCGGCTTTTTTTAAAGTCTGAATCGGAAGTCGGAATCGAACGGCGCTAGCGCCACTCGACCTTGGTGATCTCGTAGGCCTTGGCGCCGCCGGGGGCTACGACTTCGACGGAGGCGCCCTTCTTCTTGCCGATCAGCGCCCGCGCCAGCGGCGAGGTGATGGAGATGCGGCCCTTCTTGGCATCGGCTTCCGGCTCGCCGACGATCTGCCACACCGCTTTCTTGTCGGTGTCTTCGTCGACCAGCGTCACGGTGGCGCCGAACTTGATGGTGTCGCCGGAGAGCTTGCTGATGTCGATGATATCGGCGCGCGCAAGCTTGTCTTCAAGCTCGGCGATGCGGCCTTCATTGTGCGACTGTTCTTCCTTCGCGGCGTGATACTCCGCGTTCTCCGAGAGGTCGCCATGCGAGCGCGCCTCGGCGATATGCTCGATGATGCGCGGACGCTCCACCGACTGGCGCTGCTTCAATTCGACCTCGAGGGCGGCGTAGCCGCCGGCGGTCATCGGAACCTTTTCCATCATCGCTCTTCGTCCTTCAACTTCATGCGGACCACTCCGCCGGGCCGCACAAACGCCGAAACAAAACACCCCCACGGCTGGCGAGTTCCAGTCACAAGGGCTTCAATGCCGATCAATTGCCGGGCATGGCCCGGCCAACGATTAGCTTTCGGAAAAATAACTCTGCAAGGTACGGACCTCAAGGTCCCCACCCAGATAGGCGCGGATACCCTGTGCGGCCGCCACGGCACCGGAAAGAGTGGTGTAATATGGCACTTTATGCAAGAGGGCAGCGCGCCTCAATGAGCGGCTGTCGGCCAGCGCCTGCGGCCCTTCGGTGGTATTGAAAACGAGCTGGATCTCGCCGTTCATGATGGCGTCGACGATATGCGGCCGTCCTTCCAGCACCTTGTTCACTTTTTCTGTCGGCACCCCGCTATCGGTGAGGAAGCGTTGCGTCCCGGAGGTGGCCATCACCTTGAAGCCAAGCGAGAATAACAGCCGCACCGCATCGACGATCCGGGTCTTGTCGATTTCCCGCACCGAGACGAACACCGTGCCCTTGCGCGGCACGCGGGTGCCGCCGCCGAGCTGGCTCTTGGCGAACGCCACCTCGAACGACCGGTCGATGCCCATCACCTCGCCGGTCGAGCGCATCTCCGGGCCGAGCACGGTATCGACGCCGGGGAAGCGCGCGAACGGAAACACCGATTCCTTGACGCCGACATGGCCGAGCTTGCGCTTCTTCAGATCGAAGTCGGCGAGCTTCTCGCCGGCCATGATCCTCGCTGCGATCTTGGCCACCGGCATGCCGATCACCTTGGCGACGAACGGCACCGTGCGTGACGCCCGCGGATTGACTTCGAGCACGTAGATGTCGCCGTCCTTGATGGCGTATTGCACGTTCATCAGCCCGACCACGTCGAGGCCGAGCGCAAGTTCGCGGGTTTGCCGCTCGAGCTCGGCAATCATCTGCGCATCGAGCGAATGCGGCGGCAGCGAGCAGGCGCTATCGCCGGAGTGAATGCCGGCTTCCTCGATATGCTCCATGATGCCGACGATGAAGGTGTCCTTGCCGTCGCACAGGCAGTCGACGTCGATCTCGATGGCGTCGGACAGATAGCGATCGAACAGCAGCGGATTGGTGCCGAGCACGGTATTGATCTGGCCGGTCTTGTCGTTCGGATAGCGCGCCTTGACGTCGCCGGGCACCAGTTCCGGCAGCGTGCCGAGCAGATAATCGCTGAGCTGGGTTTCCTCGCGGATGATCTGCATGGCGCGGCCGCCGAGCACGTAGGACGGGCGCACCACCAGCGGCAGCCCGAGATCGGCCGCCACCAGCCGCGCCTGTTCGACCGAATAGGCAATGCCGTTTTTCGGCTGCTTCAGCCGCAGTTTGTCCAGCACGCGCTTGAAGCGGTCGCGGTCCTCGGCGAGGTCGATGGCGTCGGGCGAGGTGCCGAGGATCGGCACGTCGGCCTCTTCCAGCGCATGGGCAAGCTTGAGCGGCGTCTGGCCGCCGAACTGCACGATCACGCCGTGCAAGGTGCCGTTCTGCCGTTCGGTGGCGATGATCTCCAGCACGTCCTCGGACGTCAGCGGTTCGAAATACAAGCGGTCGGCGGTGTCGTAGTCGGTCGATACCGTTTCCGGATTGCAGTTGATCATGATGGTTTCATAGCCGACGTCGTGCAGCGCGAAGCAGGCATGACAGCAGCAATAGTCGAATTCGATGCCCTGGCCGATCCGGTTCGGGCCGCCGCCGAGGATGATGACCTTGTTCCTGTCGGACGGCGCGCTCTCGTCCGCCGGCTGGCCGGCGAACGGCGCTTCATAGGTCGAATACATATAGGCGGTGGGCGAGGCGAACTCGGCCGCGCAGGTGTCGATGCGCTTGAATACCGGCCGAACTCCGAGCGCGTGGCGTTGCGCCGTCACCTCGGCCTCGGTGGTCTCGGCCAGCACGGCGAGCCGCGCGTCGGAGAATCCCATCGCCTTCAGGGTGCGCGTGCCGAACGCGTTGGTCGGCAGTCCGCTCGCCTTGATCCTCGATTCCATTTCCACGATGCCGCGCAATTCGGCGAGGAACCATGGATCGATCTTGCAGGAGGTGAAGATCTCGTGATCGCTCCAGCCGAGCCGCATCGCCTGGGCGACCTGCAGAAGCCGGTTCGGCGTCGGCGTGCCGAGCGCGGCGCGGATAGCGTTCTTGTCGTCGCTGCGGCCGAGGCCCTCGATCTCGATTTCGTCGAGGCCGGTCAGTCCGGTTTCTAGGCCGCGCAAGGCCTTTTGCAGGCTCTCCTGGAAGGTGCGGCCGATCGCCATCACTTCGCCGACCGACTTCATCGAGGTGGTCAGCGTGGTCGAGGCGCCGGGAAACTTCTCGAACGCAAAGCGCGGAATCTTGGTGACGACGTAATCGATGGTCGGCTCGAACGACGCCGGCGTCGCCCCGCCGGTGATGTCGTTGGCGATCTCGTCGAGCGTGTAGCCGACCGCCAGCTTGGCGGCGACTTTTGCAATTGGAAAGCCGGTGGCCTTGGAGGCCAGCGCCGAGGAGCGCGACACCCGCGGATTCATCTCGATCACGACCATGCGGCCGTCGACCGGATTGACGCCGAACTGCACGTTGGAGCCGCCGGTCTCGACACCGATCTCGCGCAGCACCGCCAGCGAGGCGTCGCGCATGATCTGGTATTCCTTGTCGGTCAGGGTCAGCGCCGGCGCGACGGTAATGGAATCGCCGGTATGCACGCCCATCGGATCGAGGTTCTCGATCGAGCAGATGATGATGCAATTGTCTTTCCTGTCGCGCACCACCTCCATCTCGAACTCTTTCCACCCCAGCACGGATTCCTCGATCAGGACTTCGTCGGTGGGAGAGGCGTCGATCCCGCGCTCGACGATCTCGATGAACTCCGCCTTGGTGTAGGCGATGCCGCCGCCGGTGCCGCCCATGGTGAAGGACGGCCGGATGATCGCGGGCAGGCCGATGTCGTCGAGCGCGCGCAGCGCATCGGGCAAGTTCTTGGTCTGGATCGAGCGCGGCGTCTCGAGGCCGATCCGGGTCATCGCCTGGCGGAAACGGCCGCGATCCTCGGCCTTGTCGATGGCGTCCGCGGTGGCGCCGATCATCTCGACGTCGAACTTCGCCAGCGTGCCCTGTTTGCGCAGGCTCAGCGCGCAGTTCAGCGCGGTCTGGCCGCCCATGGTCGGCAGCAGCGCGAACCCGCCGGGAATGACGTAACGTTCTTTCTCGATGATCCTGGCGACGATCTCGGGCGTGATCGGCTCGATATAGGTCGCATCAGCCAGTTCCGGATCGGTCATGATCGTTGCCGGATTGGAATTGACCAGAACGATGCGGTAGCCCTCGTCCTTCAGTGTCTTCACCGCCTGGGTGCCGGAATAATCGAATTCGCAGGCCTGACCGATCACGATCGGACCGGCGCCGATGATCAGGATGGTTGAGATGTCGGTTCTTTTCGGCATTCAGTCTCACGGACAGGGAATTGGGCACAAAAAAAGGGCGCGCATGCCGCGCGTCCCTTGAGCCAAGAGCGCGATCAGCAAAAGTGGCCACCGGTTTGGCCGGACAAACGTCTTCGTTTGTCCCGAGATCGCGCCCTCGATCTAAGGAGAGCGCATGATCTTTACGCCAAACCGCCTGCACTTTCGCGGATCATGCGCGGCGCCAGGTTGCCCTCGCGCGCGGGTGGTCTTTAGACCAGATTTCGCAACCGCGAAAGGGTCTTAAAGGCCAATCAACCGGCATTTTGGGATGGGTCAGGCACCGCTGTCGGGGGGACCGCCGGGCGGCCGAGCCCAAGCCGCAGAGCAGCGAAGGTTGGAGGCCCGGCCTGGATTTGAACCAGGATAAAGAACGATGCACTGTTCTCGCGTCGACGCATTCCGCCACCGGGCCGCTCCGACCATCGCCGATCCGGCCCTCGTGGGCCACGGTTAGCTTTGGTTAACCTTAACCGGGCGCGCCGGAAGCTGTGCTCCCTCTCAGCTCGGGGGGCCCGCAAGCGGGGAGGTGAGGGACCTTGCGGCCAGACCGGTTCAATCAAATGGCGTGAGCACCTAGAACGCATGCCGCGCGACGAATGTCATCCGCCACGGATTGTGCCCGATATTGACATGCGCCCGCGACGCGGTGAATCCGCTCCTTGCGAGCTTCGCCACCATCTCGGTCTCGCTGTAGCGCTGCAGGCCGACGCGCGAACGCAATTGCCGGTAGTCCGACAGCGCCGTGCTGATCAGCCCGATCAACGCGTCCCCAAAAAAGCCGTGGGTCAGCGCGAAGCGCAAGAGCGCGATCACATCCCTGATCATGCCGACCTCGGGACGCAGGATATCGCCCAGGATCAGGCGGCCGCCGGGTTTCAGCAGCCGCCGGATCACCGCAAGCGCGGAATCGAGTTCGTCCGGCGTCATGTACTGGGCCACCGAATTCATGACCGCGAGGTCGATCGACTTTTCGGCCATTTTCCGCAAGTCGTCCAGCGAACGCACCCTGATCCTGGTGTTTGGAGCAAAACGCGCGATCAGCCGGCCGCGCACGCCGGGCGCCGGCTCCGCCAGATAGAGCTTGCCGCAAGCCTCCGCGACCCATGCGGCGGACAGGGCTTCGCCGCAGGCATAATCCAGCACCACCGCATCCGGCGAGGAGATGTAGCCGATGATATCCCGCGCGATCACCTGGAAATGCAAGTCGCGGTGCAGCTTGCTGGCATAGATCGTATGGGTGGAATCGTAATAATCGATCCAGTCGTCCATGGTGCCGGGATCCGGGAAAGGGCTCCGGTGACGGAACCGGTATGTCGATGATGCGTTAGATGGTCCGGCGGCCGGTGTCCATCGCCGTCACCCCCCGGGTTTCCTAACAGGAAGGTGCATCGTGAGCAAAGCCAAGTCCGACAAAACCTCGCCCGACCTCGATACGCCGACCGATCTGCCGCAGGCCGCGGTGGACAAGATATCCTCGGCGCTCAACATTCTGCTGGCCGACGCCTTCGCGCTCTACGTGAAGACCAAGAACTTTCACTGGCACGTCAGCGGCCGGCATTTCCGCGACTATCACCTGATGCTCGACCAGCAATCCGACGATATTTTCGCCACCACCGATCAACTGGCCGAGCGCGTTCGCAAACTGGGCGGCACCACGCTGCGCTCGATCGGGCAGATCGGGAAACTGCAGACCATCCAGGACAACAATGAGAGCTATGTGCCGCCGCGCGAGATGCTGCGCGAGTTGATGGAAGACAACAAGCACGTGGCCGCCGCGATGCGAAAGGCCCACAAGCTTTGCGACGATCACGAGGATTCCGGCACCGCCGGACTGCTGGAAACCTTCATCGATGAAACCGAGCGCCGCACCTGGTTCCTGTTCGAAGCGAGCCGCCAGGAAGGCGAAAACGCGGCGTAGCAGCACTGCGCTCACCTTCAATTCCTTCTGTCCCGCGAAATGGAGGGTGAATGCGCGGGGCTGCGTCCAGGGCCGCTAACGCGCCTGGGAGCGCCGGAATGACCGCAATATTCTGGCCAATCCGGGGCTTGCCGACTGCAGCTCCTCGAAATGTATTTTCGAAAGCGTTCGCAGTTTTTGTTCGCCCTTTTTCGTCAACTTCAGGAACATTCGCCTGCTGTCGCCGTGATCTGCGATCCGTCTCAACAATCCGAGCCTGGTGATCCGATCCACCAGCTCGACGGCGGTGTGATGCCGAACGAGAAGGAATTCTGCCAAATCGCCCACGGAAATGGGCTCCGCGCCGGAGAAGCCCTTGATGGCGAGAAGCGCCTGGTGCTGTTGCGGCGTCAGGCCCGCTTGATGGGCGGCCGCTTCGCTGAATGACAGGAATTTCCGAAGTTGAAACCGAAACTGGGCGAGAGCCCTGTAGTCGACGGTGTGAGGTGTGTGGTCCCCGCTTCGCTTTCTGCCCGCGCGCACCGGCGGCTTGCGCCGGGTTTGCCGTTTCGACTGAATCATCCAGCTCTCCGCATCCAAATCCGCTCCATGATCGGCGGATCGCCACTGCCGCGATGACGATGAAGAGCTATACCATCGGTGGACACCTGCGCCTACTTCGATCGGCCCTCGCGCCGCGGTCCATCGCGGGCGAGTCCTGCGCCACCATGATTGCGCTCGGGCATCAAGCGGTGCGACGGCTATTTGCCGGTCGAGGTCAATATCTTCACGAGAATGCTCTGAAATGCGACGGGAATTCGCGTGTTCTTGCGCCGTGTCGACTTTTGCAGCGCTTCCGCGATTTCCGCTCTGGCAAATTCGCCTCTGGAATATCTTGCTATGATATCGCGCCACATCGCCGACAATGATTTGCCGGCGTGGAACGGCTGCTGGATAATTACGCCCCGCGAGCCGGCCCACCGGAGGATTTCATCGGTGGTTTGAGGACCGCAATTCCGGGCCATCAACAGATCCCTGAAGGTCAGCTTTCGCAGCAGTTCGCAGGATGGGGTCCATCTTCCCTTCGGCGGGGTTTCTCCGGTCAACTCAGCTGTCAATTCCTTCAAGACATTCTCGGCGCGAATGCTCAACCCGTCCTGGGGAGCAGCCGGCACTGCGGCGACGCTCTTCAGCATCGACGCAACGTTTTCCGGTCTTGTTCTGGCGCCTTCCGCCGAAGGAGGGTTCGTCCGATGCATGGCGATCGCCGCTTGCGAGACGGCGCCGGTGTCGTCATGCGCCGCGTCCATCCCGGCTCTTTCCTGCCAGGAATTTCGTTCTGTTGCGTTCGCAGCCTTCAAGGTTGTGTCCTGGTAGTGATGGAGATTGCCCGGCGGCGCTTGCCCCTGAAGGCGAACTCGCTCCATCCGCCGGCATGACCTCCCCGGCAATAATGCCGATATATATCGCTACACGATATAAATTCGCATGAAAATACGGGATTTCTTCGACGAAAGTGACATTGACAGGCGCGCTGCTGTTGACAGACTTGGTGCAAGGAAATTTCTGGCGGCCAGGGCTGCGAACGCGGTTGGGGACGCTGTGGACGCAGTCGGGACTCTTAAGAGCGAGTTGCCGGTCGATCTGCCGATCGAGCCGGTGCGGGTAGGCGTGTGCCGCAGAAAAACAAGGGCAGAAAAAATAAGGGAGGATCATGCATTATGAAAAGCAATATTTTTGAACAGGTCGTTGGCGCGGCAGTGTCGCGCCGCGCCCTCTTGCGGGCCGCCGGCGCGGGCCTTGTCGGCGGCGGGCTGCTGCCGGGAAGCATGATCGGGCCGGCGCTCGCCGAAGATCGCCCGGCGATCGGCACCTATCCGGCCGGCTCGTCCGGCTCGTCGGTGTTCATCGGCATTTCGGTGCCGCGCACGGGCACCTATGCCATTCAGGGCGAGGATGAACTCAAGGGCTATCAGCTCGCGATCGAACACATCAACAGCGGCAACGAGCTGATCAAGAAGATATCGCCGAAAACCACCAAGGGGGTGCTCGGCAAGGAATTGAAATACGGCGTCGCCGACTCCGGCGCCAAGCCGAATGAAGCCGTACAGGCCGAGCAGCGCTTCATCAGCGAGGACAAGGCTGTGCTGATGACCGGATCGACATCGAGCGCGGTCGCGGTGGCGCTCAACAAGCTGGCGCAGCGC
>JAJYAH010000286.1 GCA_021779635.1 Pseudomonadota bacterium
TGAAGGATTAGACGGCGCTGACTATCAAAGGTCAAGTTTGTTTATCGAGCGATTATTTCTGATGACTCGACTTTTGGATTAGTCATAATGAGATCAAACACGCACGGTTCGGTGCTCATCAGGACCCGGTCCCAGGGAGGAGCGCTCGATGAATCTGGGTTTCTTTACGATGCCGATCCATCCGCTCGACAAGGATTGGCGGCTATCCCTGAAGGAGGACCGCGAAGCGTTCCTGCTGGCTGACGAACTCGGGTTTACCGAAGGCTATGTGGGCGAACACGTCACCGACAAGGCCGAGAACATCACTTCCTGCATCGCATTCATCGCGTGGATCGCAGCCGCCACCCGGCAGATCCGGCTCGGCACCGGTACGATCAACATGCCGAATACCCATCCGGCCGCTATCGCGGCCAGCATGGCGATGCTCGATCACATGCTCGACGGACGCCTGATTTTCGGAATCAGCCCCGGCGGACTGCTGTCGGATGCCGAGCTGTTCGGCAATCTCGATGCCAATCGCAACGAGATGTTTCTTGAATCGATCAATCAGGTTCTGGATATCTGGGCCGGCGAGCCGCCGTATGATCTTCATGGAAAATACTGGAACATCTCGACGCAGAAGACCCTGATAAAAGACATCGGTCAGGGCTACATCGCCGGCCCGCTGCAGCGGCCGCATCCACCTGTTGTCGTGACGGCGGTTGCGCCGTTCTCGAAGGGCGTCACCGAGGCCGCGGCGCGCGGCTGGGACCCGATTTCGGCGAATTTCCTGATGCCGGCCTGGGTGAAAAGCCACTGGCCGAAATATGTCGAAGGCTGCGAGCGCGGCGGCCGCACGGCTGACCCTGCGAACTGGCGCGTCGCCAAGAGCGTCTTTGTCGCCAGCGACGCGTCGACCGCAAAGGCCTACGCCACCGACCCGGACGGGCCTTACGTATACTATTATCGCTCGTTGCTTACCAAGCTGAAAACGAGCGGCCGCATCGAACTGTTCAAAACTCACCGCGATCAACCCGATGATGACGTGACGCTCGATATGATCTGCGACAAGCTGGTTATCTACGGCACGCCGGAGAGCGTCGCCGATCAGTTGCTGGCTTTCCAGGACGAGGTCGGCCAATTCGGCACGCTGTTGTATGCCGGCAAGGACTGGAAAAACCCCGAACTTGGACGCCAGTCGATGATTCTGATGGCTGAAAAGGTCATGCCGCGAATCAATGCGGCGACCTCGAATCGATCCAACGCCGCGGAATAATCCGCCACCAACGCAAGGACGGCTCATTGTGGCTCTTTCCGACCGCATCCCCTATCAGGCGCAAGTCGACCGGCCCAGACTAAGGCTGCCGGACGGCAAGACGCTTGCGGTCTGGATTATCCTCAACGTCGAGGAATGGCGGATCGAGAACGCGATGCCGCGAACCGTGCTGAGCCCGCCGATGGGACAGCCGCTGTTGCCGGATGTGCCGAACTGGTCCTGGCACGAATACGGAATGCGCGCCGGCTTCTGGCGGCAGTTCAAGGCGCTGACCGACCGCAACATGCCGGTGACGCTGGCGCTTAACGCCAACGTATGCAATGCCTACCCTCGCGTCGCATCGGCCGCGCGCGAGGCAGGCTTTGAATTCATGGGCCACGGTTTCGTTCAGGGCCCGATGCACCGGCTGGATAACCAGGCCGATACCATCCGGCGGACTATAGAGACGATCGCACAGTTTACCGGCAAGCCGCCGCGATCATGGGAAAGCCCGGGCCTCACCGAAACCGAGGAAACCATCGACCTTTTGCGCCTCAACGGCATCGACTATCTGGCGGACTGGGTGATCGATGATCTGCCGCAGGATATCGCAACGCCTCACGGCACCATAACGACCATTCCCTATTCGGTAGAGACCAACGATATCGTCATCCACGCGCTGCAGCATCTTGCTTCCGAGCAGTTTCTCAAGCGCTGCACCGATCAGTTCGACCGGTTGTACCTAGAGGGCTCAACCAATGCGCGGATCATGGCGATCTCCATTCATCCCTACATCACCGGGGTCCCGCACCGCATCAAATATCTGGAAGCCTTGCTGGACTATGTCATCGGCCATGATGGCGTCGCGCTGATGACCGCGAGCCAGATCGGTGACTGGTATCGCGCCGAAATGTCCAAATCATAATCGCAAAAACGAAGCCCCGCCCGATCGAGGCCGGGATGATTTGAGACAGTCTATCCGACCGCCTTGACCGGTGCCCGTTGCGTACGGACGGCGGTTCCGAAAACTCGTCCGAAGCCGGCAAGGTATACATCCAACGCGTCGCTGATCATCTGTTCCTTGTCCTCGAGAACGACGGACTCGTAGATGTACTTGCGAATCCCGTAATAAAAAATTCCGCCGTGAAACACCCACGCCGTTTCAAGCTCGGCCGCGGTCGGTTTGCTTTGCACGGGAAGCCCCGCTTCATGACGGCATTCCCGGATAATGCGGGTCAGAATCTTGTCGCGCACCACGCCGACATACCAGCGGTTGATGTCGAGCCCCTTCAAGCCGGAGTAGAGATAGATGCGCAGCCATTTGCGAGTGAAGATGGCCCCGGTATAGACGCTGTAGAATTCCTGCAGCCGATCACGGATCGGCCGCGATCGGTCCGCCAGCAGCTTCTCCCAACCATTATTGAGCGGCTCCAGATAGACCGTGCGATAGACTTCCTTGATCAAGTCGTCCTTGCTTGGAAAGTAGCGGTACAGCAGCGGCTGGGTCACGCCGAGACGGCGCGCCAGATCACGGGTCCCGCCGCCAAATCCCTCCTCCGCGAAGAATTCGGTCGCCTTGGCGACGAACTCCTTGCGGCGATCATCCGGCGCCAACCGCTTTTGCTTGACACGAACCGGCCTGGGCGAGGCTTTCCTGCTCATGAAGACCTGTCGGGATTGTCGTGGGCGCTGACAAACCGGCCGTAACCGCCGCGAGCAAACAGCAACGGCTCCTGCCGGTTGTATGCATAGGCCTCGACCGCGCCCAGGAAAATGACGTGGTCGCCGCCATAATACCGGTCGGCGGCACGGCACTGAAAATTCGCAACGCTGTTCGTAAGAATCGGCGCATTGCCAAGACCCGGCGTCCATTCGACCCCGGCGAATTTGTCTTCCGACGAGGTCGCGAATTTGTTGGCGAGGGCCTGCTGCGATGCGCCAAGCACATTGACCGTGAAATGGCTGGCGTTCTGGAAAATGCTCATGGCCTGGGAAAAGATCACCAGACTCCACAGCACCAGCGGCGGATTCAGCGATACCGAGGCGAACGAATTGCAGGTCAGCCCGTAGGGCTTTCCATCGGCCGCCATGGCGGTGATGACCGTGACGCCGGTGGCGTAGGTGCCGAGCGCGTTACGAAAATCCCGCGGATCGATCGGTGATTGATTACTGGCCAATTCGTTGGCCGGATCCGGATTGATTGGATGCTTTGGCGCGTCAGTCATCCCTCGCCTCAAAGCGTCAGGTTTTCGGATGGCAGGCCAAGCGCAACGCGACCGTAATTGGTGCCGGCGGCATCGAAATTGAACGCAATGTGCGAATTGATCGCGTGCGCATCGCGAAACTGCCGCTGCAAGGCGCCCGCCGTGGACAAGCCCCGCGCGCCGCTCGCTGCAAACAGCAGCGACACCGCCTCCGTGCAAAGATTGACCGAAAAAGCCCCGTCGCGCCGCAGTCTGGTCTTGACGGCGGTATCCGGAACGTAACCTCGCCGGGCATCGGCCATCGCCTCGATGCATGTCGAGCGCATGATGAGGCGGGCAGCATCGATCTTCGCGGAAGCCTCGGCAATCTTGATCTGGGTGCTCTGGAGGTCGCCGATCTTGGCGCGGTTGTAGGTCGACGCGCGATGCCGGGCGATCCCGGCATAATCGTCCAGACAGGCCTGGGCATTTCCCAGCGCGACGCCGGAAAGCACATAGGGAAACAGCGAGAACACCGGCAGCGCATAAAGCGCGTTCGGATTGACGACGCTGCCGGGTGTCGGGCCGCCGTCGAGATCGCTCACCGCCAGCGTCATCTGCTCGGCAACAAAGGCATCTTTGACTTCGACATCGTTCGATCCCGTTCCCCGCAATCCGGTGGCGTTCCACGTATCCCTGATCTGGTAGTCCGTTTTGTTGAGCAGAAAGATCCGGTATTGGATGCCGTCGGCTTCATCGTCGGATGAAACAACGCTCGCGAGCATGTTCCAGTCGCAGGAATCCACCCCCGACGAGAACGGCCAACTGCCGCGCAGCACGTATCCGCCGTCGACTTTTCTGGCGCGGCCGGCCGGAAAGATGAAGGAGGATGCAATCAGGGCATCGCCGTCCTTGTTCCAGACCAGATCCTGCGCACGCTTGTCGAACATGCCCAGCATCCAGTGATGGCTCGCTAGATTGGCCAGGTTCCAGGCGACCGAGGCGTCGGCCCGCCCGATCGCATCGGCGCAATCGACCAGCGCGACATAATCGAATTCGGAACCACCCACCCGCTTCGGCTGCAAGATCCTGAACAAGCCAGCCTCATGCAGATCGCGTTCGGTCTCCGGCGGCAGACGCCGCAACTCCTCGGTGCGGGACGCGCGAGCACTTAGCTGCGGAATCAGCGCTTCGGCGCGGGCGACCATGGCTGCATAGGCGCCGGCTTCCAGATCCGGCCCGGAGGACAAGCTTGCGTTTGGCTTCGGACCAACACCCGCCATTTCGTTCCTCGCTATCCCGCCCGTCGTGCGGTCTTGAGATGTGGCCGATCGAGATAGAGCGAGGCGGCCAGCCCCTCCTCGTTTTGTTCGGCGAATTCGGTCAGCAGCTTCATCTCGGGAATTCGCGAGCGGTCGAGCGTCTCGACGTCGGGCCAGTCGATCTCAATCAGATTTCCCGCAGGGTCGCGCAGATACATCTGGACGCAGCCATCCGGCAGTTCGTTGACCGGATTGCGAAACGCCGTCGAGTCAAGCGCCCCCATCGCCTTGGCCGCGTCGTAGGCGGCGTGGAAGTCGTCCACGTCGATTGCAAAATGCTGGTAGATCGGAACCTGATCTTCGAGCTCGAAGATGTGCAATTGCAAATCTCCGCAACGGAGATATTTGGTCTTGAAACCGAAATTGTAGCTGGGGATCGTTTGCATGCCCAACACCGTCTCGTAGAATTTCACCGACTCCGCAAGATTCCGGGTACCGATCGAAAGGTGATTGAAGCCGGTAACCTTCATGGCAGGCCTCCCCTGAAAGCGAAATGCACCGCAGCGCAACGAGACCGATTGAAGTGATCTGCCGAATTGTTTATCGCTTGATCACTAATTATTCAAGACGCGGCCGCAGTTACTTCGCAACTGCCGTTCAGCCGGCGGGAAGAGTGCCATGAACAAGGTTGTTGGAATTGTCGGGCTCGGCATCATGGGAGGCGCGATCGCCCGCAACCTGGTCGAGCGCGGATGGCAAGTGGTCGGCTACGACCACGACGCTGAGCGGCGCGCCGAGATGGCGCGGGCCAACGTCACGATCGCCACCGATGCCAAGCAAGTCGCGCGCGACACGCCAATCCTCATGACCAGCCTTCCCAGCGCCGCAGCCGTCGAGGATGTCGCGCGGGCCATCGCGAATTCCGGCCAGTCGCCGCGGATCGTGATCGAACTCAGCACGCTTGCCATCGCCGACAAGCTTCGCTTTGAAGATATCCTCACGAAAGCGGGACCGGCGCGCAGGCAAGGCAGCGCGATCTTGTGGTCTATGCCAGCGGCGACAGCGCCTCCATTGCCCGCTGCACGGAGCTGTTCGCCGATTTCGCCAGGCAAAGCGCCGATCTCGGCGCATTCGGCAACGGCAGCCGGATGAAGTTCGTCGCCAACCATCTGGTCGCGATTCACAACGTCGCCGCCGCCGAGGCGATGATCCTGGCGCAGCGCGCCGGGCTCGATCCGAAAATCGTGGTCGACATGATCGGCCCCGGCGCCGGCGGATCGCGGATGTTTCAGATGCGGGCGCCGATGATGGTCGAAGGCGTCTATGAACCTGCGACCATGAAGGTTTCGACCTGGAAAAAAGATATGGCGATCATTGCCGAGTTTGCCGACGATGTCGGCTGCGCGACGCCATTGTTTACGCTGACCCAGCCGGTCTACGCTGAAGCGATGGCCATGGGATTGGGCGACCAGGACACCGCGGCCGTCTTCGAGGTGTTGAAGAGGGCTATCATCACCGCCCCCGAACCTGGCGCGAGTGCATAGACGGGCCTCCTGACTGATCAGAAGAAACGAAGTCGGCTCCGCCTAACGAACCTCCGCTCCGATTCGATCGCAACGGAAAAGGATCAGGCCTTCACAGATAACCCTCGCCGGCCTCGGCGGCAAAACGGCCGGGATCGCCTTCCCAGACGATCCGCGCATGTTCCAGCACATAAACCCGGTCGGCATGGGGAAGCGCGAAGGTCACATTTTGTTCGCCCAGCAAAACCGTGATCGGCGTGGTCTGGCGCAATTTTTCCAGCGCCTTCGACAACAGCTCAAGAATGACCGGCGCAAGCCCGAGCGTGGGTTCATCCAGGATCAGGATCTTCGGCTGCATCATTAGCGCGCGACCGATTGCCAGCATCTGCTGTTCGCCGCCCGACAGTGTCTGTGCGGCCTGGCCCTGACGTTCGCTGAGAATCGGAAACAGCTCGAACAGCCAGGCCAATTGCCGGTCCTTGTCTTCAGGCGACAGATGCTGGCCGCCGAGATCGAGATTTTCGCGCACGCTCATCTCGCCGAACAACTCCCGCGACTCCGGGCACTGCACGATGCCGCTTCGCGCGATACGGGCCGGACTGATGCCGCGCAACTTTTCGCCGTCCCGGACAATTTCGCCGGTGTGGGGCAGAAAGCCTGAAATGGTATTGAACAGCGTGGTCTTGCCGGCGCCATTGAGGCCGACGACCGAGACGAATTCACCCTGGTGCACATGGATCGACACGCCGTCGAGCGCCTGGGCCTTGCCGTAGTGCACGCTGACGTTCTCGACCTGCAGCAGCGGCACCTTGTCCTTGAAACTGGTCTCCGGCCGGGCCGAGGTTTCGATCGCGCCGCCGAGATAGACCCGCCGCACTGTCTCGTTGCGCATCACCTCTTCGGCGCGGCCGGTGATGATCTCCTCTCCGAGATACATGGCAAGCACGCGATCGACCAGCGCCGCGACGCTCTTGACGTTGTGGTCCACCAGCAGCACCGCGCGGCCCTCGTCGCGGAAGCTGCGGATCAGTTCGGAGAACACACCGACTTCGGCCAATGTCAGTCCGGCGAAGGGCTCGTCCACCAGCACCACCTTGGGGTCGCGCGCGATGGCTTTGGCGAGTTCAAGCCGGCGCAGGTCTGCGAACGGCAATGTCGGCGGATGCCGGTCCATCACGGCACCGAGGCCGACGCGGTTGGCGATCCACTTGGCGCGTTCGGTCAGCGCCTTGTCGGCAAACAGCATGAACAGGCTGTCCGGCAGCAGCGCAACCATGATGTTCTCAAGCACGGTCTGCCGGTTCAGCGGCCGCGAATGCTGAAACACCATGCCGAAGCCCTTCCGCGCGATCTTGTGTGCGGGAAGGCCGGCGACATTTTCGCCCTGGAAAATGACATCGCCCGCGGTCGGGCGTTCGATGCCCATGATCGTCTTCATCGCGGTCGACTTGCCGGAACCGTTCGGGCCGATCAAGCCGAAGATTTCGCCAGCGCGCAGGTCGAGGTTCAGGTTCTTGACGGCGGTGAGGCCGCCGAAGCGCTTGGTCAGGCCGCGGACTTCGAGAACGGGAGCGTTGCTACCAGCATCCATTATTGCCGAGCCCCATGCGCCAGGGCCGATCCGAGGAAGCCATTTGGAAAGAACAGGATCACCAGCAGCGCGACGGTCGAGACGATGAACGTCGCCAATTCGCCGGTGGGGCGTAGGAACTCGCCGGCCACGATCAGGAAGATCGCGCCCAGCGCGGCGCCAAGCACGGTGCGCCGTCCGCCGAGCACGGCGGCGACGATTACCTGCACGCCGACGGCGACATCGACCACCGTTCCCACCGACGCGGTCCCGAAGTAGAATACCAGCAACGCCCCCGACAGGCCTGAGAAAAATGCGCTGACGACGAAAGCGGCGAGCTTGTGCTTGACGATGTTGAAGCCGAGCGCGCCGGCCTGCACCGGGTCCTGACCGCTGGCCTGCAGCACCAGACCGACCGGCGACTGCGAAAGCCCGTACAGAATCGCCGCACTGATGGTCATGAAGCAAAGC